>CAZMPS010000155.1:3567-4535 GCA_964568305.1 uncultured Burkholderiaceae bacterium | reverse complement strand
GATAGTAATAATAATGGCGTGTTAATTATCAAGATCTCAGCAAAATTCAGGAAAATTTGCCACATAGATTTATCTGATGGCAGACTAAATTGCGAGGGAAGCTCACTTGATAAGTTATCCCTCACTCAGTATCATCTGGCCCATTTCTTTTTCACACCCCACAAATTTGAAATCCTATGACAATTAAAGTCGCACTCGCTCAAATGAATAGCATGGTTGGCGATCTTGTTGGTAATAGCGCAAAAATCCTGGATTTTTGCCAACGTGCTGCGCAGCAGGGAGCAGATATTGTGTTGACGCCAGAGTTATCGTTGGTTGGTTATCCTCCAGAAGATTTGTTATTGCGCGACGTGTTTTATGTAAAAACTTTGCAAACTTTGCAAAAATTGATGCGAGATTTGGCGGCGTTGAAGGATTTGCATGTCATTGTCGGGCATCCCATCATGCGTGGCGCAGCACGGTTTAATGCGTGTTCTGTCATCCTGAATGGCGACATTGTGGCGACGTATTGCAAGCAGCATTTGCCAAATGATAGTGTGTTTGATGAGAAGCGTTATTTCATTTCGGAAGATATAGCGGAGCCAGAACAAACCGGCATTTTTGAAGTCAAAGGCGTTAGATTTGGTATCAATATTTGCGAGGATGCTTGGTTTAAAGATACGCCCGTACAGGCAAAAATGGCGGGAGCGGAGGTCTTGCTCATCGCCAATGCCTCACCCTATCACATGAACAAACAGCATATGCGCCATGAAGTGATACAGTCGCATGTCGCGCAACAAGGCATGAGTGCTGTGTACGCCAATCTGGTTGGTGGGCAAGATGAGTTGGTGTTTGACGGGCACTCGTTTGTGATGAATCAGCAAGGGGAAGTTTGTGCACAATTGCTGCATTTTGAAGAGGATTTACGAATCGTTACATTCGATGGTGCTAAGCCCTTGCCTGAAAAAATAGCTTCAGTATTGACGCTG
>CAZMPS010000155.1:0-3557 GCA_964568305.1 uncultured Burkholderiaceae bacterium | reverse complement strand
GGCAAATTTATCAAGCTTTGGTGCTGGGTGTGCGGGATTACATACAAAAAAATGGCTTCCCAGGCGCGATTATTGGTTTGTCTGGTGGGGTGGATTCCGCCTTGACACTGGCGATTGCGGTTGATGCTTTAGGGGTAGACAAAGTACGGACAGTCATGATGGCATCTCCTTATACCGCTGAAATTTCCTGGCTGGATGCCCGTGCCATGGCGCAGGGATTGGGCGTGGCTTACGATGAAATCCCGATTCACGATTGCTTCACTGCTTTTCGCCAGACTTTAGCGCCGGTGTTGTCCACATTGTCACCACCGTTTGGCGATACCACAGAAGAAAACATCCAGGCGCGCATACGCGGCACCATGTTGATGGCTTTGTCAAATCGATCTGGCGCTATTGTGCTGACGACTGGTAATAAGAGCGAAATGGCAGTTGGTTATTGCACTTTGTATGGCGATATGGCGGGCGGTTTTGCAGTACTTAAGGATATCACTAAGACTTGGGTGTATCGCTTATGTGCCTATCGCAATGCGATTTCTGACATCATTCCTTCGCGTATTTTGACTCGTGCGCCATCGGCTGAATTGCGTCCGGATCAAACGGATCAAGATTCTTTGCCCCCGTATGAAGTGTTGGATGCGATTGTGCAGCTATATATGGAGGAAAACAAAAGCATCGCCGACATTCTAGCTGCTGGTTATCAAGCCAAAGATGTCGAGCAAATTACCCGCTTGCTCAAGATCAATGAATATAAACGACGCCAATCCTCCATCGGCGTGCGGGTGACGCAACGTGGATTTGGGCGGGATTGGCGTTACCCGATTACGTCGAAATTTCGGGCATAAATACTCGTCTCTCGTCGTTCCTGCTGGGGTAGGGTAGTCGACAAAATTATTGATACAAAAATCAAAGGAAACCATGAAACAAATTACTGCAATCATTAAGCCATTTAAATTGGATGAAGTGCGCGAAGCCTTGGCGGAAGTCAGCATAGCAGGTTTGACTGTGACGGAAGTCAAAGGGTTTGGCCGTCAAAAAGGCCATACCGAGTTGTATCGTGGTGCCGAATATGTGGTGGATTTTTTACCCAAGGTAAAAATCGAAATCGTGGTGGATGATCAGGATGAAAGCCGCGTGGTAGATGCCATCATCAAAGCTGCACATACCGGCAAAATCGGTGACGGCAAGATTTTTGTGCAACATGTTGAGCAGGTGATACGCATCCGTACCGGTGAAACAGGGCCGGATGCGGTTTGAACTATTACAGTTATTCGGGCGATAAAAGTTATTACAACTCAGCATTTAGCAAAGTTGGAATGTTTTTTGTTTCTTCCATGTTTTTGCACATCATTTTCTCAAATACAGAAGCTGAGACGGCGGAGCCAAAGTAAGGGCCTTGAATTGCATTGCACCCTTGTTGCTTAAGATAGTTTAATTGACCTTGTGTTTCTACGCCTTCTGCGACAACTTGCATGTGCAAATTGTGAGCAAGTGAAATGATAGAGGTTACGATTGCTTCGTCATTTTGATTCAAAGAAGTAATGCCGCGCACAAACGAAGGATCAATTTTGAGTTTGTTGACTGGGAATTTTTTTAGGTGAGACAGATTTAAATGACCTTTACCAAAATTATCAATCGATAGCTGTACGCCAATTTCTTTAAGCTCTTGCAAGATAATGATGATGCGATCCATATCTGTCGTGATCGAGCTTTCTGTTAATCCTATTTCTAAAGATTCGGGAGCCAAGCCCGTTTCTTTTAATATTTTGACAATCGATTGCGCAAAATGTTTTTCCAAGAACTGATGTGCTGATAAGTTGACGGCGATTCGTAAATTGCTAAAACCAGCGTTTTGCCAAATTTTGTTTTGTGTACAAGCGGCGCGCAACATCCAGGCACCGATTGGTATGATCAACCCAGTTTCTTCTGCCAAACTGATAAAGCGCGTGGATGACATGACACCTAATTCTGGCTGTTGCCAGCGTAACATGGCCTCTGTGGCAACTATTTTCCCGTTATGTAAATCTACTTGTGGTTGGTAATACAAAGAAAATTCATCACGTTCTAGCGCATTCCGCAGTGCGCGTTCCATGCGTAAACGTTCCAATACCTCTTCATTCATTGCCTGGGTATAGAACTGGAAATTATTTCGTCCGCTCTTTTTGGCGCGATACATGGCCACGTCCGCATGTTCTACCAATGTTTCTGCATTGCTACCATCAATCGGATAAACAGCTACGCCAATACTGCAACTTAAGAAGAATTCTTGCCCCTCTAATACCAAAGGTTGTGCCACTGCATTCATAATGCGTTGCACGATATAAGTGGTTAGATTCTCATCCAATCTTTCAGGTAAAACCAAAACGAATTCATCGCCCCCCAGTCTGGCGATTGTGTCGGTTTCTCTGATGGTTGATTGCAGGCGTTTCGAAATAATATTGAGCAATCGATCGCCTGCTTTGTGACCCAAACTGTCATTGATAAATTTGAATCGATCTAAATCAAGAAACAAAACCCACAACAAGTGGTTGTAACGGCTACTGTATGAAATGGCTTGACTTAAACGATCGGCCAATAAAGCGCGATTGGGTAATCCGGTTAATGGATCGTGTAACGCCATGTGGCGAATGCGCTCTTCTGTTTGTTTGCGATCGGTAATGTTTTTTGCTGTGCCACGATAACCTTTAAATGTCCCATTTGCGTCAATCAATGGTTCGCCAGAGGTACTGAACCAAAGCGGCGCATTGCTCCTGAACGTGGTTTTATATTCGAAATCGGTAAATTTTTGATGTTCTTCTAATACAATTTTATGACTTAACCATTCTGATTGATCAAGGTCGTTTGGTAATTCCCAACGTGTTTTGCCTAAAAATTCAAAAGTCGGGATACCACTTTTTGTCATGACACTGCTGGAGATAGTGGTAAAGCGGAAATTTTCATCTTGTTCCCAATACCAGTCTGACGACAACTCAGCGAGATGACGAAAGCGTTCTTCACTTTCTTTTAATTGGCGATGAGTCTCAGACAGTTTGTTGTTTAATTCAGTTAAAGCGATATTGTGTTGCAACACCTCATCTTCAGCACGCTTTCTTTCTTGAATTTCCAATTCCATCTGTGCTTTTGCATGCTGTAGAGAACGATTAATTTTTTCGTTTTCACGCAGGGCTTTTTCCATATCCTGAGTACGATGTCGTACTTCTTCTTTTAAAACAATGGCCGTTTGAAACAAGCTGAAATCCGAACCTTGCATGCTGGCACTACGTTCAGCACGATTCATCAAGGCTTTAACGACTTTGTTTAAACGGTTAATTTCAGCTCGTAAAGCTTGCAACGTTTGTTGTGATTCTTGTGATTGTTGGAATAAATCAGATGTAGGCATGTTTAATTCTTTAATCGACCAATCGCAATGCCGGTCAGAGTCTGGTTGACATGGACGCCACCAAATTGTTCGCCATAGGTTGAAAATCCTACTGCGTGATTGCGTTTGAAAATTTCACTGACTTTATTTTTGAGATTGGATTGGGTAATTTCCAAGTTACGCAATATGCAGTCACAGCTGA
>CAZMPS010000154.1:0-4541 GCA_964568305.1 uncultured Burkholderiaceae bacterium | reverse complement strand
ACCATCACTATTGTGACTCACAACATGCAACAAGCTGCACGTTGCTCGGATTACACAGCATATATGTACTTAGGAGAATTAGTGGAATTTGGCGAAACAGATCAAATTTTCATGAATCCGACCAAAAACGACACCCAAGACTACATTACTGGGCGCTTTGGATAAAAATTATTCATTTGCAAAATAAAATATAATAATATTTTAATAATATTAGTAAATTATTATTAACAACTTTTTATTAATATTAATTATTCATATTTTCAATGATCAAAAGCATCAAAAGCATCAAAAGCATCAAAAGCATCAAAAGCATCAAAATCATCGAAATGATCAATGCGGAGAAACATTATGTCAGGTGAACATTTATCAAAACAATATGATATGGATCTTGAAACCATACGATCCAAAGTATTATCAATGGGTGGATTGGTAGAAACACAATTTCTCGATGCAATTGCTAGTTTTCGTAATGCTGATATAAAGCGTGCCGAGCAAGTTGTCAAAGGCGATGAAGCAGTCAATCAACTTGAAGTCGTATTAGATGATGCTTGCAATCATTTAATCGTACGACGTCAACCCGCTGCCAATGATTTGCGTACGGTCATGGCGAGCATCAAAATTATTATTGATTTGGAGCGTATTGGCGATGAAGCAACCAAAATTGCACGTACAGTAATGAATATGCATAACCGTAGTACAACCATCAATAATCATTATGAAACCGTTCGTGTCATTGCTGATAGTGCTACTAATATGTTGCATGATGCATTGGATGCATTTGCCCGTTTGGATGAAAAACAAGCGATTAGTCTCATTGCGCAAGATGCCATCATTGACCATGAGTTCCGTTCCATCATGCGCAATTTGATTACCTTTATGATGGAAGATCCACGCACTATTTCTTCTGCCCTCGATACATTGTGGATTGCTAAAGCCATCGAACGTATTGGTGATCATGCTAAAAATATCGCTGAATACGTGATTTATGTCGTGCGAGGAAAAGACATTCGGCATACTGATTTTGCTGCTACGCAATTAGATCGCCCATAAACTAATAAAAAATCAATAAAAAGATTAATAAAAAAGAACGATAATGGGCTTGGATAAAACCACGATCTTAATTGTTGAAGATGAACCCTCTATCGTCGAGTTGCTGAATTTTTCTTTTCAAGCAGCTTCTTGGGATGTATGTGCGGTTGATACCGTCGCAAAAGCTTGGGAGTTTCTTCAAAACCGTACACCAGACTTAATTTTGTTGGATTGGATGCTACCAGATCAAACCGGCTTGCATTTATTGTCACGCATACGTGCAGATCGGCATTTCAAAAAATTGCCTATCATCATGCTGACAGCAAAAAGTATGGAAGAAGACAAAATTGCGGGCCTTGATAATGGGGCAGATGATTATGTCAGCAAACCTTTTTCACCGCGTGAATTAAGTGCCCGCATCAAAGCTTTATTGAGACGCAAAAGCCCAGAACACACGGAAAATTGCATGACAGCAGATGCCGTCACACTGGATCCAAGCAATGGTTCTGTCACGGTTCATAATCAAATAATTGATATAGGTCACGCGGAATTCAAACTCTTAAAATTTTTTCTAGCACATCCAGAACGCGTGTTCTCACGCAGTCAGTTACTCGATAAAGTCTGGGGCGATCATGCTGTAATCGAAGAACGTACGGTTGATGTGCATGTTTTACGCTTACGCAAAGCGTTGGGCGATGCTGATTATTTAATTAAAACCGTACGCAGTATGGGATATATGCTGTCTACCAAACAATCTTCTAATCATCGTGACGACGCTTAAATCATGAAGGTTTTTTTATCGTCTTTATCATCTCTTTCTTTTTGGCTGCCCCCACTTGTACGTTTTATTTGTATTTTATTTAGTGCTGGGTTGACCTATTTTTTCATTGGGCCAAGAGCGGGATTAAGTGTTGCACTGTTGATTTTGTTATTCATTGTCATTCAACAACTGTCTTATTTATACAAATTAGATGCATGGTTAAAACATCCAGGAAGCACGCGCTTACCGAATGGGTGGGGTGCGTGGACACCCGTTTTTTCTAGCTTGTATCGCTTACGTCGTGATGATGGAAAAAATCAAGCTGAGCTCAGTGAATGGCTAGCGCGCTTTCGCCAGGCGATGCATTTATTGCCGGATGGCGTGGTCATTATGGATACGCATTTATGTTTGGAGTGGTGTAATCCTGCGGCGGAAAAACATTTGGGTATCAAGTTAGAAAAAGATCAAAGCATGCGCGTGACCAACGTAGTTAGGCATCCTGATTTTATTCAGTACATTACGACGGGGAATTATGAAGAGCCCTGTACTCTGGCACTGCGCGAACGGACGCTCATTGTACAAATCATTCCATTTGAAAATCGGCGTCAAATTCTGGTCACGCACGACGTGACTGAAGCCAAACAAATAGAAATGATGCGACGGGATTTTATTGCCAATGCATCGCATGAGTTGCGTACACCATTAACAGTGATCAATGGTTTCCTAGAAATTGCGTCCACGCATCCTGAACTGGACGAGGCTACTCGGATGAATCATCTCACTTTAATGACTGAACAAGGTCAACGCATGCAACATTTGGTTGATGATATGCTGACTCTGACACGTTTAGAATCAATCGACTATCCGGTACGTTCAGAGCAAGTCGATATTCCTAAGCTGCTAGATCAAATTTTGCGTGAAGCGCAAGCCTTGTCTGGTGGCAAACACGAGATTAGTTTGCATATTGATGGGCCTAATATCCACGGCAGTATGGAGGAGTTGAGAAGTGCGTTTGGCAACTTGGTGTCGAATGCGGTGCGTTATACGCCGGAAGGCGGCAAGATTGATTTAAGATGGCAAATCGTCAATACTGCTGATCAAAATAACGCAGGTTTACAATTTATCGTCCAAGACAATGGAATCGGCATTAGTCCGGAACATATTTCTCGCTTAACCGAACGTTTTTATCGAGTAGATAAAAGTCGCTCTAGGGAAACTAAGGGCACCGGATTAGGTTTAGCCATCGTCAAGCACGTGTTATTACGCCACCATGCTGCACTCAATATTTGCTCCCAACCTGGCAAAGGTAGTACTTTTTCTGCGCATTTCCCCATGAGCGCTACGCTCGCATCTTAAAAAATCTTAAATTAAAGATTTACATTAAATTCACATAAAATCGATATGTACTTATCTCGTTATTTTTATTCTTTGCCTTCTTTGCCTTCTTTGGATTCTTTGGCTTCATTTTTTTCAAAACGTTTTGCCCGCATTTTTAGTTTTTATAGTGTCAGCTTAGTACTTGCCATCTGTCTTTTAATCAGCTGCAGCAGTTTAAGCACACCCGATAAAAACATCGCTCCTGTAGTACAACCAAACAAAGTCAAAATAGGACTTGTCTTAGGTGGCGGCGCGGCGCGTGGTTTTGCGCATATTGGCGTCATCAAGGCACTGGAATCACAAGGCATCGTGCCCGATATCGTGGTTGGCACGAGTGCTGGTAGCGTGGTCGGCGCACTCTACGCAGCAGGAAATAATGGCTTTGCGCTGCAAAAACTGGCACTGGCAATGGATGAAAGCACAATTGCGGATTGGACACTGCCCTTCTTGTCCAAAGTATCCGGCGTGCTCAAGGGCGAAGCATTGCAAAATTACGTCAACAAAACCGTGAACAATGTACCGCTTGAGAAACTCAAAATTCCTTTCGGTGTCGTCGCAACGGATATGAACAGTGGCCAACCCATCTTATTCCAAAGAGGTAACACCGGCTTAGCAGTACGCGCCTCCTCCGCTGTTCCTGGTGTTTTTCAACCAGTCAAAATCGGTGATCGCACTTATGTCGACGGCGGCCTGGTCTCCCCCGTCCCCGTAAAATTTGCCCGTGACATGGGCGCAAATTTCATCATCGCCATCAACATTTCATCGCAACTAGACACACAAGCAGCCTCCAGCTCCATCGATACACTATTACAAACTTTTTCTATCATGGGACAACGCCTCAACCATCATGAGTTGCAGCAAGCCGATATCGTGATTCAACCCAATTTGGGGCATATGAAAGGCAATGATTTCAATGGCCGCAACAATGCCATTATGGTTGGCGAACAAGCTGCTTTTGCTTTGATGCCGGAAATTCAGAAAAAATTGAATATTAAGAAAATGGGTGGGGTTTATCCTTGATATACATCATATTTATCCTACTTGTGTAAGACATTTAATCCTACTAAAATAATACTTATTAACATTTCAATAGGAGCAATCATGTTGCAAACACTTAGGCGTGCTGGTGGGTCATTGGTTATGACTGTTCCAAAGACTTTCATTGAGCAAAATCAATTACAAGAAGGTTCACAAGTCGATTTGTGCATATCTGGAGCACAAATGACTGTGAGCGCACCTCGTCGTCTTCATTACAAGCTGGAAGATTTGATGCGTGAAATGCCAGCACAATTTCCTCTGGTTGAAGAATGGGATGCCATGCAACCTGTCGGCAAGGAAATACTCTGATGGCTTATGTACCAGATCGGGGTGATAT
>CAZMPS010000153.1:0-4583 GCA_964568305.1 uncultured Burkholderiaceae bacterium | reverse complement strand
GTTTGAGGCTGCTTATAGACCATCTTTGTCGTTACCATTTCCCGTTGCTGGACGTTATGGCATCGCCAATGTGATGGCACAGTTGGTGAATATGCGTGATGGCGGTTTTATTTCCAAACATGATGAAAAATTAGGCACCATGATTGCCAACATCGTTTGCGGTGGTGATGTCGAGCTGGGTAGCTTGGTGGATGAGCAATGGCTGCTGGATTTGGAGCGGCAGGCGTTTATGGAATTGTTGAAGCATCCCAAATCGCAAGAGCGCTTGATGGGGATGATGCAGAATGGCAAGCCGGTAAGAAATTAATCATTTAAGAAAGTAAAAAATGACTAAACAAATTCAAGACGCTTACATCGTCGCCGCTAGCAGAACCCCGATAGGCAAGGCGCCGCGCGGGGTGTTTAAGCATGTGCGGCCTGATGATTTGTTGTTGCGCGTGTTGCAGGCGACGGTGTCGCAGCTGCCCAATCTTGATCCGGCATTGATCGATGATGCAATTGTAGGATGTGCTTTTCCTGAAGCCGAGCAAGGCGGCAATCTGGCGCGTATGGCTTTGTTGCTGGCTGGTTTGCCCAATACCGTGGGTGGCGTGACTATCAATCGTTTTTGTGCCTCTGGCTTGACGGCGATTGCCATGGCGGCGGATCGCATTCGCGTAGGCGAAGCGGATGTCATGATCGCTGCTGGGGTGGAATCTATGTCCATGGTGCCCATGATGGGACATCACCCTGCCATGAATATGAAAATGTTCACCGATGAGCATATCGGCATGGCGTACGGCATGGGTTTGACGGCGGAAAAAGTGGCGCAGCAGTGGAAAATTTCACGCGCTGCGCAAGATCAGTTTGCACTGGAATCCCATCGCCGTGCCCTTGCCGCGCAACAGGCGGGTTGGTTTGACGATGAAATGATTGCTGTTGATGTGCCTGAATCCACACCTAATTTGTTGAGTCGTACAATCGATCATCAAACTCGTACCGTGAAGCAGGATGAAGGTCCACGCGCTGATTCCAGCATTGAGTCGTTGAGCAAATTGAAGTCGGTTTTTGCCGCCCAAGGCACCGTCACAGCAGGCAATAGTTCACAAATGTCTGATGGAGCAGGTGCGTTGGTGTTGGTGAGCGAGAAAATCCTGCGCCAGCATAATTTGACCCCACTAGCGCGTTTTGTCTCATTTGCAGTCAAAGGTGTGCCACCAGAAATCATGGGTATCGGCCCCAAAATGGCGATTCCTGCGGCGTGCAAAGCAGCGGGTATTGAGCAAGAGCAAATTGATTGGTTTGAGCTCAACGAAGCGTTTGCTGCGCAATCCTTAGCGGTGATACAGGATTTGGGTCTTGATCCGGCTAAAGTCAATCCTATGGGCGGGGCAATTGCTTTAGGCCATCCTTTGGGAGCGACAGGCGCAATCCGTGCGGCGACGTTGATCCATGCGATGCGGCGTAATCAGTTGCGCTACGGCGTGGTGACGATGTGTGTTGGTACGGGGATGGGAGCAGCGGGTATTTTTGAGCGTGTTTGAGGTGTTTGAACTAGATTAAATCCGTCGCCCCCGCGGTTTTAGGCGGGAGCCCAGTGGCGTTGGATCGTTTGAAAGACGCAGGGTTCCCGCCTGAAACCGCGGGAACGACGGTGCGAGGGATATGCGGGATTATTTATTATGCTCTGGCGCCTGACGCATCATCGGACGTTGTGGGTGATGATGTGGGTGAAAGCCCTTATTGAAAATCGCTTGTTGCTCAGGCGTTAGAGCCGCGTAAAACGTTTTCAATGCAGCCAAATGCGCCTGCATATGCTCGGTACCTTTTTGCATCATTTCTATCATTTTTTCCATCTTTTGTGGTGCGGATAACGCGGCCATCTGGGCGTGATCTGGATGCATCAGATCTTCTGGTTTTTTCATGATCGCGGCGGTGTAGGTCTTCCATGCAGCTTCTTGCTCAGCGTTTAATTTGAGTTTGTCATGCAGATGGGCGTGATGCTTTGCCATTTGTTCACGCATGTCTCCGCCACGTTTGCTTGGCATGGATTTTTCTGGGCCTGGGCGCATCATTGGTTCTTCGTTGCTATCAGCAGCACGTACGGCAGTCGTACCTAGAACGGCAACTATCACGCTTAGCGAAATGTTTTTACAAAATGTATTGAATGTATTGAATGTATTGAACTTTTTCATCACGATTCCTTTTTATTTTTCCCTTGTTTTTTAATTGTTAGTCATTAACAAAAAATGTGCACTGCACATGAAAGGCATCTTGATGTTTTACGTCTTCTATGGCAAGTGTTCAGGCCGATGATTTTGTAAGCGAATGTTTCGCAGATGTCATGCCTAATAAGCGACGCGCATTGCGTCGGGCGCTACAAAATGGCTTTGTTTTTGCTTAAACCAGGACCGCCAGCAATTGCTTGGTATTTTCTGCCCACGTTTGCCATTGGATGGCATGAGAAGATGGAGCGGCACCACGGGCGTGTAAATCCAACCACGCGGTGATGGCACGCTTGATCGCATCACCATCATCGCCATGGAAGTAATACGCATGCTCTTGCGCCACTTCACGAAACACTGGCAAATCACGGGCGATGATGGGGAGTTGGTAGCGCGCTGCTTCGATCAAAGGCAAACCAAATCCTTCCCCTTCGCTGGCGGCCAGCAAGCAGGTTGAGGCTTGATAAATTTTTTGCAGGTATTCATCGCTAATTCCTTCCAACCAAAGCAGGCGTTTGCCGAGCTCAGGATGGTGGCGTAATTTGGCGACGATTTCTGGAATGGTACGACGTTGCTCGTTGGGTAAAGATGTCCATCCTTCATGACCAACAATGATGAGCTTGACGTCATGACCGTCGTGCCACAATGCCTCAAATCCGGCCAGTGTTTGCAAGTACGCTTTGCGCGGTTCTACAGTGCCAACCATGAGAATACTGGGAGTCGCTTGTATTGCCTGTAAGACAGCCTCTGCATTGTTCGGCAAACCTTGCGATGGCGCGGAGGCAGCGATATCAGCCCCGTGATGTAATACAGCGATGTTTGGTAACGATGTAGACTCATAATTTTTCAACCACATCTGCAATTCATCCGCCACAGCATGCGATATGCAGATACAGCGGGAGGCGCAGGCGGTAATGGTTTGTAACCATTTAGCATGGATCAGATGACTACCATCGGGGAAAAATTCCGGCTTGAGCACAGGCAACAAGTCGTGAATCAAGAAATTGATCGACACACCCATCGCACGCCATTGTGCATAAATACCCGCCTGCGCTGCGGCGATCACACCGCTTGGGTGGAAGTCTGGGGCATAAAAGATGTCGTTGGGTTGGATCACAATTTCGCTATCTGTTTGGTGTTCCAGCCATGGGATGGATGCCATGGCGAGTAAGGCACAAGTCGCCGCGCGTGCGTAGCGATAATGCCATGTGCCGCCTTCATCGCTTAAATACACTGGTTCTATGCGCCATCCTTTGGGTGGGTTGGCAATGAGGGCTAACAATTGTGCTCTGACTACGCGTTCGATACCGGTTTTCAGATCATTGCGGGCAATATTGGAGATATCGACGAATAACTGGCGTTGTTGAAACCTAAGTTGTTGAGGTTGTTGTGTTTGCTGAGATTGCCGATAAAAAGTCTCGATGGCTTCTTGATAACGTTCGGCACAATCATTAGGTTGGTGTTGGGTTTTGATAAATGTGTAGGCGGCGAAGGCGATTTGATGGCGTCGTTGGGTATCTTGCCATAGCGTTTCCAGGGCCGATACTAATTCATCGGTACTAAAAAGCTCTGGCAACATCCATACGGCATCTTTTGGCAAATCTGCCATTGAGCCATTTGCGTTAACGATGGTGGCCAGACCATGACTCATGCAATCTAATACCGCTCCAGAAGTTTCACCACGCGATACTGATCGCAATTGCACGGCGAGATCAGCTGCTGCTACATAGAGTTGGAAGGTGGGTAAATCAGTCCAACCGGTAATGTGAATTTGATTGTTTATTTCGTTGTTTATTTCGTTGTTTATTTTGTGGTCAGCAATATCTCTTAATAATTGTTGACCGTATGCACCAGGATGATTGGTGCCGACAAAAAATAGTTTGCATTCGGGTGCACTGGCTAGACGAGATGCAAGCCAGGCTTCCAGCAAGCGATGATGGGATTTACTTGGGTCGATAAACCCCATGCTGCAGACGACGAAATCATGTTCTGCAATCCCTAACAATTTTCTGGCAGCAAGACGATGTGCGGGGGTGATATTGGCTACTTTTTTGAGATGAGGAATGACAAACCAGTTGTGATTGTGATGATTGTCGGGTACGGAGGAGCCATACCAGTGTTGTGCCAAACGTTTGGCATATTCTGAATGGGTGATGACGCCTAACGATTTTTGTATGACTTCCAGATTGCTTGGATAGTGTTCTTTGGCAAGCTCTATCTTTTGTTCATCGTCAATATTGTTGTTATTACCGTAGCGTGCTTGCAAAGCCGCGTAACCATGGGAGTGATACAAGGCATCACTCCAGATCCAGGGTGCGACGCCGGTCTTTTCATCGAGTGCTAACACACCACTAAAATAAAAATCGTGCAATACAACGA
>CAZMPS010000152.1:677-4620 GCA_964568305.1 uncultured Burkholderiaceae bacterium | reverse complement strand
GCTTTGTATAACTATGCGCATTTGCCGCATTTATTCAAGCCGCAGCGCCGTATTGCAGAGGCGGATTTGCCTACCCCAGCTGTCAAACTTGATCTCCTGGCCTTGTGTATCCGTCGTTTGTGCACAGCGGGTTATGTTTATATTGGTATGGATCATTTTGCTAAGCCGGATGATGAATTGGCGATTGCTCAACGTCAGGGGCGTTTGCAGCGCAATTTTCAAGGCTATTCCACTCGCGCTGAATCAGAGTTGATTGCTTGTGGCGTATCCGCCATTAGTGCTGTAGGAGCGACTTATAGTCAAAATGAAAAAACCTTGGAAGGGTATTACGAAAAACTGGATCAAGGTCGTTTGCCTGTAGTGCGTGGCATTAAGTTGGCAAATGATGATTTGCTGCGGCGTATTCTGATTCAAAAGCTAATGTGCAACTTTGAATTGTCGATTACTTCTATTGAGCAGTCTTTTCTTATTTCTTTTACGGATTACTTTGCTTCCGAATTGGAAAAACTGAGAATCTTAGAGGATGACGGTTTGTTACAAATGGATTCTCAGTGGATTACTGTGAGTCCCAAAGGGCGTTTGTTGATCCGTAACATTTGCATGGTCTTTGATCGCTACTTATATCTTGCACATGGTGGTGAGGTGCGTCCATTGCGTTATTCCAAAACGATATGAACGCGTGATTGATTGAGCGTGCGATGAATTTTGTACAACTGATTCCAGTACTGATTGTTGGACTAACTGGCAGCGTGCATTGTATTGGGATGTGCGGTGGGATTGTTGGTGCTTTGTCGAGCAAGATGACTACACCGAATAAGACCGTGATCCCTATTTTTGCTGTAGCGCCGGCGCATACTTTGAGCAAAGTGCTGGCGTATAACGCGGGCCGTATTGGTAGTTATATGATGGCTGGCGCGTTAGCAGGTGGTTTGGCAAGTTGGGCACAGACCTTGAGTGCACTAGTTGGGCTGCAGTTGGGCTTATATTGGCTAGCTAATTTGATGTTGGTAGCGCTGGGTTTGTATCTAATGGACGCTTGGCAGGGATTGACCTTGTTGGAGCGTGGTGGGCGTATGTTGTGGCAACTAGCCCAACCCATCATGATGCCGATGATGAAATCATTGATGCCGGCTGTCCGTCTTCATCAGGCTTTTATTTTAGGGGCTTTGTGGGGGTGGTTGCCATGCGGTATGGTTTACAGCGTGTTGTTGACAGCGATGTTCAGTGGTTCCGCCGCTGATGGTGCGCTGGTTATGCTGGCTTTTGGATTAGGTACGTTACCCATGTTGGTGGGGTTGGGTCTGGTGGGGGAACGTTTACAACGTACCTTACAGCGCCGTCCTGTGCGGTTGGTGTGTGGATTGTTGGTACTCGCTTTTGGCTTATTAGGACTGTATCGTGCCATTGGCGGTTTGACACCTCATTGGATGAGTAACCTATGTCTGACACCACAGCATTAAATTCTCTTGTGTCTAATGTTGTATCTGCACAGTCAACGGATTGTTACCACTGCGGCCTGCCAATACCGTCAGGGGCAAAGCCAGAATGGCGAGTGCGTATTGCTGGTGCTGAACAAGCCATGTGTTGTCCTGGTTGCGCGGCTGTTGCCCAAACGATTATGAATTTAGGGCAAGAGTCCTATTATGCGCATCGTTCAGCTTATGCGACCAAGGCCGAAGGCGCACAAGTGCTGCCACCTGAATTGCAGCTATACGACAATGCTGATCCACGTTTTGCACTCAGCGAAACAGAACGTGAATCCACCTTTACTGTAGATGGAATTCGCTGCGCTGCTTGTGTTTGGTTGATTGAACGGCGCTTGCATCAATTGCCGGGTGTACGTGGCGCGCATCTTAATGTGGCGACTGAGCGCTTGTATGTTCGCTGGCATGCGGAACACTGTCGGCCTGGCGATATTTTGGCTGCGTTACATACTATTGGTTATGCCGCTTATCCCTATGATATTCATCGGCATAACGAACAGCGAAATTTAGCGTCGCGTACTTTGGGGCGTCAGCTATTTGTCGCTGGTTTGTCGATGATGCAAGTCATGATGTATGTGGCCCCTGCCTACATGGCCAAGGATGGCACATTGGATGACAGCATGGCTCAGCTCATGCGTTGGGCTAGCCTATTACTGACAGCACCTGCTGTTTTTTATTCTGCTTTGCCGTTCTGGCGTGGTGCTTGGGCGAGCTTGCGCAGTCGTGTTTTGGGTATGGACGTGCCAGTTGCATTAGGCATTGCAGCTGCTTTTGTGGCAAGTGTGTTGAACACTTTTCAAGGAGGCGGCGATGTGTATTACGACTCCGTCACCATGTTTATTTTTCTGTTGTTGTGTAGTCGTTATCTGGAGTTGCGGGCACGGCGTAAAGCAGGGGCGGCATTGGAGCGCTTGCAGCATGGTTTGCCGGCTTCAGCCACTGTATTAGACGATTACCCAGCGAGCCAAAATGGCATTCTGGTAAAAGCCGCCACGTTGGTGGTGGGTCAGGTGATGATGATTAAACCTGGTGAAGCGGTCGCAGCCGATTGCGTGATAGTGGAAGGCAATACCATGCTTGATCTCTCTTTGCTTAGCGGTGAGAGTGCTGCGGTAGAGAAGCGGGTGGGCGATGTGCTTCCAGGTGGTGCAATCAATGTGGGCAATCGCATCATTGCTCGTATCACTCAACGTGCGCAGGACAGCACTTTATCGAATTTGATCAAATTGATAGACCGAGCAGGTCGTGATAAGCCGCGTATTGCACAATGGGCGGATAAGGTAGCAGCCTGGTTTGTGCTGGCTTTGTTGGTGTTGGCAGTGGCGACCTTTGGTGTTTGGTACTGGTTGGATGGTGGTAGTGCGGAACGTGCTTGGTCAATTGCGATTGCGGTGCTCGTGGTGTCTTGTCCTTGTGCGCTGTCGCTTGCGACTCCAACGGCATTGGCTGCTGGCACGGACAATTTGCTACGCCAGGGGGTGTTGGTGACTGGGCCGCAGACTTTAGAAACATTGCACCGCACTACGCACATCGTCTTTGATAAAACGGGAACATTGACGTATGGGCATCCTGTGTTGCAACAGATTATCGTGCTGGGGGCGATGCAAGAAGCGGTGTGTTTGCAAGTGGCAGCTGCCTTGGATGCATCTAGTGCGCATCCATTGGCTTATGCCATCGTGCAAGCGGCTAACAATCTTCGTAGCGCTGCGCAGCTAGACTGGCAGCTTGGGCATGTGCAGGAGTTGCCTGGCCATGGTGTCGAAGGTGTGCTGGGTAAACAACAATATCGCATTGGCAGTGCGAGTTTTGTGGGGGAGCTAAGTGGCTCATCTCCCTCACATTCGGTGCCTGATGGCATGACGCCTGTTTATTTGGGAATAGCTGGGCAGTGGTTGGCTTGTTTTGCTTTGTATGATGGATTGCGGCCCGAAGCAGCCGCAACAGTCGATTATTTCCACAAAATAGGTAAAAAAGTTGTACTACTGAGTGGTGATCATGAAGTCTTAGTGCGTAAGGTGGGACAGCAACTGGGAATAGCGACGAGTGTGGGTGCGTGTTTGCCAGATCAGAAGTTGGCTTTCGTCAAACAATTGCAGGAGACAGGTGCTGTGGTTGCCATGGTGGGGGATGGGATTAATGATGCCGCCGTGTTGCGCGCAGCGGATGTATCGTTTGCAATGGGAACGGGGGCTGCTTTGGCGCAGGCACATGCAGATGCGGTATTGCTGAGTGGTCGTATTGATTCCCTGCGCAATAGTGCGAATGTTGCACGTCGCACCATGTTGGTTATTCGACAAAACCTGATTTGGGCCAGCCTCTACAATGCGCTTGCCATTCCTGCTGCTGCATTGGGCTTGATTAACCCATGGATTTCTGGTGTTGGCATGGCATTGAGCTCGGCGGTGGTTGTGGTGAATGCTTTACGTTTGAATAAATCATAATTCATTTTAAGAAAAATA
>CAZMPS010000152.1:303-667 GCA_964568305.1 uncultured Burkholderiaceae bacterium | reverse complement strand
GTGGTGAATGCTTTACGTCTGAGAAAGGCGGCATGATGGAGGCTTTATATCTGCTGATACCGCTTAGCGTATTGCTGGTATTCATCGCATTGTGGATTTTCTTTCGCGCCTCTGATGATGGTCAGTTTGATGACTTAGTTGGCCCTGCCCTGCGCGTGTTACAAGATGATGATAAGCCCCCTTTGGATGAGCCGCCTTCTCAATAATTGGCCTGTATTGGTTGGACATTCTTATTTTTGATCATGTAAATAAATATCCTTTTGCCACAACTCATCCTGGATATTTTGATCCATATCAAGGTTTTTTAAGTCTCAACTAAGTAATCTTTTGTCTACATCGTCAAAGTGTTCTTAGGAGAGTTTTA
>CAZMPS010000152.1:0-293 GCA_964568305.1 uncultured Burkholderiaceae bacterium | reverse complement strand
CAAGATTGTGAAGCAGTTCGCAATCGCCACTGTGGTTTGGGGAGTGATCGGCATGCTGGTTGGCGTCATTATTGCCGCCCAATTAGCATGGCCGGCATTGAACCTGGATATTCCATGGTTAACTTACGGTCGTTTACGACCTTTGCACACCAACGCAGTAATTTTTGCCTTTGGTATTTGTGGCTTGTTTGCCACTTCGTACTACGTGGTACAGCGCACTTGTCAGGTTCGCTTGTTTTCAGACAAGTTGGCTGCTTTTACCTTTTGGGGTTGGCAGGCGGTGATTTTAAGTG
>CAZMPS010000151.1:0-4655 GCA_964568305.1 uncultured Burkholderiaceae bacterium | reverse complement strand
AATAAGTAATTATAAAAATAGTAATGACAAATATCAATTAATCATTAACAAGAAATATAAAGTACCAGCCTAAAACATCAGGCTTTTTTCAATGGCGTGTTAAAAACGGTAAAATGCCAGGCATGCATCATTCTCAAAAAACATTAACAATCTAAGTCGCTCAATTCTCAGCAATCAAGTATGTCCAACACTACCTCCAGCTCCAACTTTTTACGCTCCATCATCGAAGAAGATCTCGCCGCCGGCACCCACAAACGTTCAGGCTTGCCATCTGTCATCACACGCTTTCCGCCCGAACCCAATGGCTATTTGCACATCGGCCATGCCAAATCGATTTGCCTTAATTTTGGTTTGGCGCGCGATTATGTTGGGCGTTGCCATTTGCGTTTTGACGATACCAATCCTGAGCAAGAAGAGCAGGAATATGTCGATACCATTATTGATTCCGTGCAATGGCTAGGATTTAATTGGAAGCATGGGGAGCAAACGCATTTGTATTACGCCAGCAATTATTTCGAGCAGTTGTATGCCATGGCGGAATATCTGATTCAAGCTGGCCATGCTTACGTGGATAGCCAAAGCGCCAAAGACATGGCAGCCAATCGGGGCAATTTTTCTGAGGCTGGGAAAAATTCTCCCTACCGCGAACGCTCGGTTGAAGAATCGCTGGATTTATTCCGCCGCATGAAAGCGGGGGAATTTGCAGATGGTGAACACGTTTTGCGCGCCAAAATAGACATGGCATCACCCAACATGAATATGCGTGATCCGGCCATTTATCGCATTCGCCATGCGCATCATCATCGCACTGGTGATACCTGGTGTATTTATCCCATGTATGACTACACCCATCCCTTATCTGATGCGCTGGAAAACATCACGCACTCGATTTGCACTTTGGAATTTCAGGATCACAGGCCGTTTTACGATTGGATTATTGCCCGTTGTGCTGAGGGGGGCTATTTCCAACAACCGGTGCCGCAACAATATGAATTCGCTCGCCTCAACCTGACTTATGTCGTCACCAGCAAACGCAAGCTGCGCCAACTGGTTGAACAAGGCATCGTCAATGGCTGGGATGATCCACGCATGCCCACGATCGTTGGTCTGCGTCGCCGCGGTTATACGCCGGAATCGATCCAACTATTTTGCGAACGAATCGGCGTCACCCGCTCCGATGGCTGGATAGAAATGAGCACACTAGAAGGCTGCTTGCGAGAAGATTTGGACCCCAAAGCACCGCGTGCAACGGCCGTGTTACGTCCTTTAAAACTCATCATCGACAACTTAGCTGACGATGTCGCCATCGAATGCAGCGCACCGGTGCATCCGCATCATCCCGAACACGGCATGCGCACTTTTCCGCTCAGCAATACGCTGTGGATAGAGCAGGAAGATTTTATGGAAGTTCCCAGCAAGGGCTATTTCCGCCTCTTCCCTGGCAACAAAGTGCGCCTGCGTCATGGCTTCGTAGTGGAATGCACTGGCTGCGATAAAGATGAACAAGGCAATGTGATCGCCGTACATTGCCACTACTTCCCCGATAGCCAATCAGGCACACCTGGCAGCGCTAATTACAAGGTTAAAGGCAACATCCATTGGTTGAGCGCGGCGCATGCTTTATCAACCGAAGTACGTTTATACGACAGATTGTTTACCGATCCGAATCCCGATGCGGGTGGAAAAGATTTCATCAGTCTACTCAATCCAAATGCATTGGAAGTAGTGCAAGCCTATCTGGAACCGGGTATGCGTGATGCACAGCCGGATGCGCGCTATCAATTTGAACGGCATGGTTATTTTGTGGCGGATAGAGTGGATTCCATAGAAGGGAAACCGGTGTTTAATCGGATTACGACCTTGAAGGATTCTTGGGTGAAATAACCCCCCTCGCCCCCAAATATTTCAAAACCGTCCCCCCGAATGTTTTAGTCGGGGAACCATACCAGTTGGTTGGCAAAGCTAAAGAACACAGGGAGTCAGACGGTTTAACAACGTACGTACGGGCAAGATTAATTCACTGGCAGTCAGCCCTATTTGTCCTACTCCTTGCTCGACCAAAACATCAGCTGCTTTGCCATGCAACCAAACAGCAGCCAACGCTGCATCCCTTGCAGGCCACCCCTGTGCCAACAAAGCGCCACCAACACCAGCTAACACATCCCCAGTACCAGCTGTCGCCAAACCCGGATTGCCAGTCGGATTAATGACTACGTCACCATTTGGCGATGCAATTACCGTACCTGTTCCTTTAAGAATCAGGTATGCCTGATATCGATCACTTAAAGTACGAGCAGAGCGCAAACGATCCGATTGCACCTCTTGGAGACTACATCCCAATAAGCGCGCAGCCTCTAGAGGATGGGGAGTCATCAACGTAGGACTGATGCGCCGCGCCACTTTTTTCTGCAACTCCTGATCTCTAGCAACTAAATTCAATGCATCCGCATCAAGCAATACAGGCGTATCACACTCCAACACACGTGCAAGTAAGGTATGTGCCTCGTCTGACAATCCTAAACCAGGCCCAACGACCAACGTGGCAGAAGAAAAATCAAATGTATCTGGTGATCGACACATTAATTCTGGCTCTACTCCATCGTAAGTTAAGGTTCCGTCAAGTGAAACAACAAAAACTCGACCAGCACCAGAATGAAGAGCAGCACGCCCTGCTAATAAAACAGCGCCAACCATGCCTGGCGCACCACCAACGATAGCAACATTTCCATAAGTGCCCTTGTTCGTATGGTGGAGACGTTGCTGCAATGATGATTGAAACAAATCCACGCTATTGAGAAAAATCCGTGAAGCAAGCTGATTAATATACAGGTCACCAGTTTCCAAATCAGCAACATATACTTTACCAGCACAATCTCTGCCATAAAGAGTGTGCAGACCGACTTTGTCAGCAATAAAAGTAATGGTTGCTGTAGCGCGTATTGCTACACCGCCTTGTTCCATACCAACGATATTGCCCGTGTCGGCATCCAAACCACTTGGTACATCCAGCGCCAGAATGGGTGCTGGCAAAGCGTTAATGGCATTGATCAACACCTTCAAATCACCCGTGATGGGGCGCGTTAAACCAATACCAAACAAACCATCAATGATTAAATCCCACGTTATTGAAGTGATACGAGATATGACATCCTGAACGTTGTCCATCGCCATAAAATGCACCGCACTTTGCCGAGCACGCGCCATAGCCAATACAAATTCAGGCGACTCTTCAATTCCTGGGTAGTGTAAAAGTGTGACTTGCACGCCTCTTTGTGCCAACTGATATGCAACTTCTAATGCATCACCACCATTATTGCCAGGACCTGCCAACACCAATACTTTTGCTTGCGTCAATGGCATGGCAAGATAATCCAATGCAACCTTTGCCGCCTCCAAACCAGCGCGCTGCATCAGCGTCGCCACGGGCAAATCGGCAGCAGCAGCGCGCTCAACAGCGCGAAATTGATCAATTGTGCAAAGAAAATGCATTTTTGCCATCATTCATCAATACAATAATGTCTATAAAATAACATCAGGAACTAAAAAGCGCGCAGGTGGTCGAACTCTATTAAATGCACTGACAGGATTTGAACCATAAGCCACAGTGCCGACTTCTAAATCTTCTAAATCTTCAGACTTTGTCGAGTAACCAGAAAGTTCAGATGTCACTTCCCAATCTTCGACCGTGATGTCATCCGGGCCAATTCCTTGATATCCAGTTAGACGACGCTCTTCGCCAGGACCTACCACAAATTGTTGTTCTGGTAATCGTTGTTGTGCTACTGGGTTCTGTCGATATCTATTTTGAAAATGCGTTTGAACAGGAGGTGGCTCTTGTCGGTACTCTATTTCGTAACCAGAAAATCCAGATTCCACTACCCCACATTCGACCGTGATGTCACCCAGGCGAATTTCTTGAGAAACAGGAGGTGGCTCTTGTCGGTACTCTATTTCTTCTGGTACTGCTTGCCTGTATCGATCTAAATAAGCTCGATAACAACCCAACAAAACCAACCCGGCAAGCGTTGAAAATATAATCGTAATTACAAGTTTGCCTGATGCACCGTCATCATCATTTGAACTAGACGCAGAAGAGCTATTTCCCATATCCTTAAGCTGCCTTTTCAAAGCCGGCAGGTAAGAATCTTGCGAAGCCTCACCAAGCAAATCCGATGATAATAAACGATGACGAAATAAACGAACAGTAATATCACGACCATCACGATTGACACTAATACCTTGATCAATCAATGCCTGCTTACCTGCGTTCAACTCCTCTGATACTGGGCACCACACATCCGCATAAGGACCATCCGGAATTTGAAATTCCAGATAATCAGGATGTATCTGGATTTTCCCCTCGCTACGCAAACGACTCAATTCATTGGCGATATCTTTTACCTTGATACCATTTGAACAATACTCCAAATCACCCACAACAAGATTCGCTTCAATTTTCTCCACCGTCCATCCCGCATTCAACAATTCATTAACGAGATAGGAAAGCGCACCCCGTATATGGTTGAAAGGAGCTTGCAGCTGTTGAGAATTCTCATTTAAGTCGTAACCAACATACAACCATTCACATGCTATCTTGTGTGTTTCGGCGGAAGTCGCAATCTCACGAATCGGGGTTTGGGTCAAAAACCAAGCTG
>CAZMPS010000150.1:0-4704 GCA_964568305.1 uncultured Burkholderiaceae bacterium | reverse complement strand
GCGCATTACCGTGCCATTGTCTAAGTCGGGCGTCATAGCGGGATGCATGCTGGTATTGATTCCTTGTATCGGTGAATTTGTGATCCCTGAGTTATTAGGTGGGCCGGAAACCCTGATGATAGGGCGGGTGTTGTGGGACGAGTTCTTCACCAATAGCGACTGGCCTATGGCATGTGCAGTCACGGTGGTCGTTATTGCTTTGATTTTGCTGCCTATGGCTGTATTTAATAAATATCAAGCGCAAGCTCGAGCACCGCTACAAAAATAAAAGAGAAACGTAATGAGTTCGAATCCAATCAACTTATGCAACCCACACCGCTGGTTAAGCCGCAGCTATTTGTCGCTGGTATATGTCTTTTTGTACATTCCTATTCTGGTATTGATTGTTTTTTCTTTTAACAACGCGCGTCAGGGCATGGTTTGGCAGGGGTTTACTACCAAGTGGTATGTGGATTTATTGCAAGATCAGGAATTGATTGCTGGTTTGTTGTTGTCGATAAAAATCGCTATTGCCACAGCTTGTTCTTCCGTATTGTTGGGTACATTGGCTGCTTTTGCGTTGAATCGATATCAGAACTTTTATGGCCGCACGTTGTTTAGTAGCATGGTCAAAGCACCGTTGATCATGCCAGAAGTCATCGTTGGTTTGTCTTTGTTATTAATGCTGGTGTCGGTACAAAAAATGTTTGGTTTTCCAGAGCGTGGCATGTTGACGATTTGGCTTGGCCATACTTTGTTAGGCATGGCATATGCAACCGTCGTGGTGAGATCGCGCTTGCAGGAAATGCCGCTGTCATTGGAAGAAGCCGCCATGGATTTGGGTTGCAAGCCGCGTCAGGTATTTTTCTTCGTCACTTTGCCAAATATCATGCAGGCACTGGCTTCCGCCTGGTTACTGAGTTTTACGCTGTCTTTGGACGATGTGGTGTTGTCGGCGTTTCTTTCTGGGCCTGGATCGTCCACTATGCCGATAGTTATTTTTTCCCGTGCTCGCCTGGGTTTGGATCCACGTGTGAACGCCGTGGCGGGTTTGACGATTTGTGTTGTAACAATCGCGGTAATCGCAGCCAGTTTGTATTTAACTCGTCGTGAGCGTTGTGAACGCAGCACACGTTTAGCTCAATAATCGGAAAGAACAACATGTCTGCAAAATTCTGGCATAGACAAGCGGCGGTTTTGAGAATCGATGGGCGTGCATGTATCAATGGTCAGCGGGTATGGGCACAATCTGGTGTGACGTTTACGGATTTTTCGCCGATTGATGGTCGCATATTGGGTGAGGTCGCGCGTTGCGATCAGTATGATGTGGATGTGGCTGTATCGTCAGCGCGTGCTGCTTTTGAAGATGGGCTTTGGGCCAAGCTCCCACCAGCAGTACGTAAACGGACGTTAATCAAATTCGCCGATTTGGTGGAAAAACACAATCACGAGTTGGCTTTACTAGAAACCCTGGACATGGGTAAGCCGATTAAAGACAGTCTGGCAGTCGATGTCAAATTAAGTGCTAATTGCCTACGTTGGTATGGCGAAGCGATCGACAAAATATACGACCAAATTGCTCCCACTTCTGATGCCAGTTTGGCGCTGATTACACGTGAGCCGGTCGGCGTAGTGGCGGCTGTTGTGCCATGGAATTACCCCATGTTGATGGCGTGCTGGAAAATCGCCCCTGCATTGGCAGCAGGCAATAGCGTGATCTTGAAACCCTCTGAAAAATCGCCGCTGACTGCTTTATATTTAGCCGATTTGGCGTTGGAAGCAGGCATTCCACCAGGTGTGCTGAATGTACTGCCCGGTTATGGCGATGAGGCTGGCGAGGCGTTAGCCTTGCATTATGATGTGGATTGCATGGCGTTTACTGGCTCTACTCGGATTGGTAAGAAAATCATGCAGTACGCAGGGCAATCAAATTTGAAACGTGTTTGGACTGAGTTGGGCGGCAAATCAGCCAATATTGTCTGCGCAGATTGTCCGAATATCGATGCGGCTGTGCGCTCAGCATTAAGTGCTATTTATTTTAATCAAGGCGAAAGCTGTAATGCGCCTTCACGTTTATTCATCGAAGCATCGATCAAAGAGGCATTTTTAGAAAAAGCCCTGGCCATGATGCCGAGCTTTCAACCTAATGATCCGCTGGACGAAGCTACGACTATGGGTGCGATTGTGGATGAAGTGCAATTGAACACAGTTTTGCAATACATCAATTCAGGTCGGGAAGAGGGCGCGCAACTATTATCCGGTGGGCAGCAAGTGCGCCAGGACAGCGGTGGTTTGTACATCGCGCCCACTTTGTTTGATCAAGTCCATAACGGCATGAAAATTGCGCAGGAAGAAATTTTTGGGCCAGTGTTGTCGGTGTTTAATTTTACCGATATACAGGAAGCGGTGCGTGTGGCCAATGCCAGTTCTTATGGTTTGCAAGCAGCGGTATGGACGTCAAATTTGAGCAAAGCTCACCAAACTGCACGTGCTTTACGGGCTGGGACGGTGCATATTAATCAATACGATGAAGATGACATTACCGTACCATTTGGCGGCTTTAAACAATCTGGCAACGGGCGTGATAAGTCATTGCATGCTTTGGATAAATATACGGAGTTGAAAACTACGTGGATTAGTTTGGGTTAAGTTGGGTTGAATTGGGTTGTTTTGCTTTAATTTTTTGTTTTAATTTTTTCTTTGCACACTCATGACAAATTTTACAAAAGTCATCTTATATACCGACACAGATGGCTATGCCCGATTTCGTGAAGAATTGATCCCGTTATCACAAGGCAAACCAGAAGCTTTGTTGTCCGAATTACAGCCTGCTTCTGCTTGTCAATTGCGTCATAGTCCAGTCGGTTTTCGTAGCGAATTTCATTGCACTGGCGCACCACAATGGTTATTTGTTTTGTCTGGGCAGATGGAAATTTCTTTGCAAGACGGCAGCGCACGTATTTTCAAGGCTGGCGAGCATTTTTATTCTGCTGATGTTTTGCCTGATGGTAGTGTTTTTGATCCCAACGTACATGGACATGCTAGTCGCCAGGTTGGAGATGAGCCATTGGTTACGTTGTTTATTAAGGTATAAATTATGAGTATTAAAAGCGATAAATGGATACGCCGCATGGTCGAAGAAAGCGGCATGATAGAACCTTTCGAACCTGGACAAATACGGGAGCAAGAGGGGAAGAAAATTGTTTCGTATGGCACATCATCGTACGGTTACGATATTCGTTGTGCCAATGAATTCAAGGTGTTTACCAATATCAACAGCACTATCGTTGATCCTAAAAATTTCGATGAAAACTCGTTTGTCGATATCCAAAGCGATGTCTGCATCATCCCGCCCAATTCCTTCGCCTTGGCGCGTACCATAGAATATTTCCGTATTCCACGGAATATTTTGACGATTTGCCTGGGTAAATCGACCTATGCGCGTTGCGGCATCATCGTCAATGTGACGCCTTTTGAGCCGGAATGGGAAGGCTATGTGACGCTGGAGTTTTCTAACACTACGCCTTTACCAGCCAAAATCTACGCCAATGAAGGGTGTGCACAAGTCCTGTTTTTTGAAAGCGATGAAGTTTGTGAGACTTCGTATAAAGACAGAAACGGGAAATATCAAGGGCAGGTGGGTGTGACATTGCCACAAGCTTAAATTTTGTTCAAAAAGATAAAATCAACAGGAGCCCGCCATGTCTTACAGGACTATTTTGGTTCATGCCGATGAATCGCGTCGTACAGCCGAAATTATTAACGTAGCCGCTAGCATGGCACATGCAAGCCAGGCGCATTTGGTTGGTGTTGCTACAACAGGTGTTTCGAAATTTGCCACTCTATCTGATAGCGAATTGCATAATGCTTATTTAGCACAACATGTTGTGTTTATGCGGGAGCGTGCAACTCGTGCGTTGCAAGAATTCGATGTGCAGGTAGCGCGATTGGGGTTAAATTCGATTGAGTCTAGGTTGATAGAGGATGAACCTGGTACGGGATTAGTGTTGCAAGCGCGTTATGCAGACCTGGTGGTGCTTGGACAGGTTGATTTAGAACAACCTTCCGTATTATTGCAGCAGGATTTACCACAATATGTTTTGTTGCACGCAGCGCGTCCTGTTTTAATTGTGCCATTCGTAGGTCAATTCTCAGAACTCCATCGCCATATTATGGTGGCGTGGGATGCAAGTCCTAGTGCAACTCGGGCTATTACGCACGCGTTACCCTTGCTTAAACAGGCTAAGAGCGTGGACGTTGTTGTGATCAATCCTAGTAGCGCCGATTATGATGATGCGCATGGTGAACAACCAGGTGCAGATATTGCCCTTTACTTGGCTAGGCATGGAGTCAAAGTCAATGTTGTTTGTCATCACACAAAGATAGAAGTTGGAGAGGCATTGTTGTCGTTTGCGACTATGCAGGATGCTAGTTTGATCGTGATGGGTGGATATGGACATACCCGGTTTCGCGAAGTCTTGCTAGGTGGGGCTACGCGCACCATATTACGGTCAATGACCATCCCAGTTTTTATGTCACATTAATAATTTTTCGTGCAAAGGGCATGGATGCAAATTAAATTCCTTGGAGCGACTGGAACAGTCACCGGCTCTAAATATTTAATAACGTCAGGTTCATCCAAGATATTGCTTGATTGTGGGTTATTCCAAGGCTACAAACAGTTGCGTTTGCGAAACTGGCGGGATTTGCCAGTGCATCCTAGCG
>CAZMPS010000149.1:3101-4761 GCA_964568305.1 uncultured Burkholderiaceae bacterium | reverse complement strand
TTTGTTTCATTCACTCATTCTCTCTCAAAGTTGCATATGTTGTGAATGATTAAGCTAAGCGTAATGTATCATTACCTTCGCAACACCTTCGGGTTAAAATTACGAATATATGCCATACACAACAAATCCACATATAGCAAAGGTTAGAAGAGATGCAGTTAACCTGGTTAAATACCGAGGATGGTCGATGAGGAAAGTTGCAGTTAAGTTTGGTGTTGAAGCATCAACAATATCACGTTGGTGTAGATTGCCTTTTGCAACAGGACTTCACGAACTTCCAACAAGATCATCAAGACCGAAGACGAGTCCAAATGCACTCAAGAAAGAGATCGTTCAAGCAATCATTAAAAAGAGAATCGGTCGCAGAAGATGTGGACAACACATATATCATGAACTTAAACGTGAAGGTATTAAAGTGAGTCTCATATCAGTACAGAGAACATTAGATCGATTGGGATTCCTCAAGAAACGTTCTCTGTGGAAGAGACCACATGACTACACTGAAAGACCTGGAGTGACTCATCCTGGAGCCCTGCTTGAGGTTGATACGGTACATATTATGCTTCCTGATGGTGGTAGATTGTACATATATACAATCATAGATCTCTTCTCAAGGTGGGCATATGCAGAGATTGTGAAGAAGATATCTGGAGCAGCTAGCTTTAACTTTGTTGATCACGCAAAAGATTTAGCACCATTTCCATTCACTATGGTACAAACTGACAATGGGCCAGAATTTCAAAAGATGTTTAGATGCAGAATTGCAAAGATTAGACTCGCCCATCGTCATAGTCGTGTACGTAAAAGCAATGACCAAGCTCATATTGAAAGGTTCAACAGAACCATACAGGAAGAGTGTATTGATCGAACAACACATACACTTCGTGACTTGAGAAAAGCTTTGAAATTATATTTGCCGTATTACAATACGGAACGAATACACATGGGAATCAATTACAGAACTCCACATGAAGTGTTGCGAAGGTCTTGATTATATTACGCTAAGGTAGCAAGCAACCCGGCATTTTACCTTGATCGTAACAATACTTTGCTGGATTGTTGAAATAAGTATCAGAATTAGACAATGTTGCAGAAGTAGGTTCGATCGATGGCCATGCAAGTGCACTCGTACCAAAGAATGCTGGCTTCGAAGACAGATAGAGAGAATTAGGTAGTGCAGTACTTGGTGTCATGCCAACAGGTAATTCTGAAGAATTATACCGAACAGCATTAGTTGCGGTATCCCAGTTTGCCCATCGAATCAACGTGGACGCACCTTCATTGCCACTACCTAGTGGTTCCATGATTACATTAACACCATTGAATGTACCACTTTGTGGTATCTTATCCACCGAATAAATAGATCCGTACGTGGTATGGAATCCCTGTTTACCAAGCACATTACCTATTGCACTTTCATACTTATTCCAGTATTCATACTGAATTGGTATAGCGCTATTTGTACCATTTCTGTCAGCTTGCCATCCAAAAGCTCTGTTTCTAAATATAACATTATGACTTCCTGATCCATGAGTATCATCGAAGTAGAAGTTTGGCATTATATTTCCTTCAAACAAATTCATATAAGAATGACCTCCGTGCGTCATAATTGTTTCAGGCAACCATCCTGCAGAAGCATATGTCATATTCAGTATATAGT
>CAZMPS010000149.1:0-3091 GCA_964568305.1 uncultured Burkholderiaceae bacterium | reverse complement strand
TCCTACTGCTGATTGAGTACCGACAGCGTTTGCTACCGTATCAAAGACATTATTTTCCACAAGCGTATCCCCAGCCATACTTATTCTGACGGTATATGCATCTGAAGCAACATTCTGATGAATTCTAAACTTGTTCTCACGTATCTCTATGCCTCTAGAGTACTCAACAGCGATGTGAGACCTGTTTGCATTATTAATTGCATTACCCTTTACCCATGAGTCTTGTGTTGCAGTAAATGAAATGATGTGTGATGCCCCACCTCCATTGATAGTCATATTCTCTATACCAACCTTATCTACCTGATTGTAACTTGGCCACCACCATGCCTCAGGATTTGCGCCAGCAAAGGTATTCCAGTTCAAATAGAGTCCTGGTTCAACTGTTACAGTATTACCGCTTACGGATTGAACCTTTACGAGTTGTCTCATTGATCTTCCAGGCCTACCGCAGTCCTGCGAACATCCTTGTTGACTTGAACTATATGGTGCTGTACTTACACTCAAATTTGCAAGACCATTGCCATCAACTTGGTCAAGTACTATAACACTTCCTGCAGCAAGTCCTGATGTGTTTGATAGAGTAATTGTCTTTGTGCCCTTCGTATAACCACTGGTCCAGGTCGCCTTTGCCACAGAAGCACCATAATTGTCGTTAGCAGGATAGCCCATCTTTGCGATATCTATATTTGCCCATCCACCACTGGTAAATGTGAGGTTTGTTACACCTGCACCAGCACCACGCAATACCACATTGCTTCTATTTATCGTAATGTTTCCTCCGAGCGAAAAGTTTCCGGCAGGGATTCTTACGACAGTGTTATCTGGTGCCGACGTAATAGCAGAGTTGATAGTAGAAGCTGTTACATTTCCATTATATAGAGTGGTACATGCGGTTGTTGTACAGTTTGCCCACGATGCGCTTGGGATACCCCTTGTTCCATTTGCTTGAATTACTCCCGCTTTACCCCAATCAATCTGTCTATCAGCAGGTAATGGATTTGTGCTTACAGGTGCAACACTGAATGTTACGGCAATCGTGTGTGCTGTTGTTACATTGGTGAATGTATATGAAGTGACCGCACCTACTGATGCTCCATCAACTGTTACTGTTGATACTTGATATCCTGAGTTTGGAGTAAAGGTGAATGTCTGTGAACCACCTGAGACTACAGATACTGTTCCTGTAGGAGATATTGTTCCATTTGTACCAGCTGAGGCATTGATGTTGTATGTAACAGCATTAGGCGTCGTCACCGTAGCAGTATTTGATGCAGGACTCAATTGAGCTTTGCTGTCATATGCTCTTACAGTATATGTATATGTGGTATTAGCTGAGACTGTAGTGTTACTGAATGTAGTTCCATTTACAGTAGCTATGTTTGAACCATCTCTGTATATGTAATATCCTGATACTCCGTTGTCATCAGTAGATGCTGTCCATGAGAGATTGACTTGTGTAGCTGATACAGCTGTAGCTGTAAGGTTTGTAGGGGTTGTGGGTGGATTGTCTGTAGCAATAACTGATTTGTCGAATTGAGCTGTAGCTGTAGTGTTTCCATTTAGGGTAAATGTACATACAGTAGATACATTACATCCTGATATACCTGACCATCCTACGAATGTAGAGTCTGAATTTGCTACTGCTGTTAGAGTGATAGATTGGCCTGATGATCCAGAACAAGATGTTGGATTACAATTAACAGTACCAGTACCTGTTCCAGTTTTTGATATGGATACGGTGTAGGTTGGTGAACTTACAGTATCAAATGTTGCGGCGAAAGTAGTATTTGCAGATATGGTTGCTGTACAGTTCTTTGATGTACTACCTGTACATGGTCCTGCACTCCATTTTCTAAATGTTGAATTAGTATCAGGAGTAGCTGTTACGGTAATAGATTGATTTTGTGCTACTAGGACACTTGTAGATGGGCAAGTTGGTCCACAAGTTATATTGCCTGCAGATGAAGCAAGAGTTCCCTTTCCATAACCTGTTTTTGATAGTGTTACAGTGTAATATTTTGTTGTAGTTGCAATACCGGTAAGTGAGTTGAAGCTTGCATTGGCATATTTGTCACTGTCCATGGTAAGTGTACATGTCCATCCTTGATTTATACATGAGTCATTAGTCCATCCAGAGAATGTAGAACCGGATGATGGAACAGCTGTGATTGATACCACAGTTCCCTTAGGAATAGCAAAGGATGTAATTGCACATGAGGTACCACAAGATACATTAGCTATATTGGTAGTAATTGCACCAGTTCCTGTTGTGTATACTGAAAGATATTTTGAAAGTGTTAGATTGTATGTATTTGAGGTTGCAGGTGGTGTTGCTGTACCACTTATGGTGATTAGAGTTGGGGATTCACTAATGGATACTCCATAAGTAGATGATACCAATCTCAATTCTAGACGATATGTTCCTGGAGCGAGAGTAGCACCATTTAGAGTTGTTGAAAGAGGTGTGATGTTGGCAGATCCATTATTAGGTAGACCACTCATGACTGATACATAAGCTCCTGTGGATTGGTTTTGTAGAAAGACATTTACATTATCATTAACTGTTGTGGCTGGGTCACTAGTCCATGTAACATTGTATGTTTGTCCATATGACCAGCTTGCTGTTCCTGTAGTTGGGCTTGTGATAGTAATGTAGTTTTTTGCTGCCGTATTGGTGGTATATACACTTGATTCGATTTTACCACCGGTATTAGTAGAGACGGCCTTGAAACCATATCTGGTATTTGATGCAAGGCCGGTTACAGTTACCTTGTGATTTGTTGTTAGATTTGAATCAAGTGCTGTATTGGAATCAGTTACAGCTGTAATACCATAGTAAACCTGACTTGTTGATTGAACATCAGTTGTCCAGTTAACTGTAAAGGATGTGGGTGTTCTGTCGGTTACAAATGGACCTGAAGTTATGACTGGTGCAGCTACTGCTGTACCCTTGTAATTGGCAAGAGTAGCAATCTCGGTTGTATCAAGGGCTCTGTTGTATACACGAACATCATCTATGGTACCTATGAAATTGAAACCGCCAGTTCTCTGACCTATGTATGCATTAGTACCTGAGTCTAGTTGAGATGAG
>CAZMPS010000148.1:0-4801 GCA_964568305.1 uncultured Burkholderiaceae bacterium | reverse complement strand
GCCCTACCGCCTGCTGAAACTTCGACTTCTTCGTAGCCTGTAGTGCCATGTAATAGCTTTTCATAGCTTTTTTCTAATCCTTCTTTGCCGATGTAGCTGGTTCCGTTGTAGTTGGCACTATCTTCCATTTCATCGATTTTTTGGGCATCTTTTTGGCTGATGCGGCCTATGTAGCCGACCACGTGCGAGGCGACTTCGCCAAGTGGATATTCGCGAAACAGGCGAGCTTGAATTTCAACACCAGGAAAGCGAAAGCGTTGTACGGTGAAGCGTGCAACTTCTTCATCAGTTAAGCGGGTGCGAAGTGGAATGCTGCCAAAATTTTTGGATTCTTCCATTAATTTTTTAAAGCGTTTACGATCTTTGGCATCAATGTTGACTAAGAGTGCTAAAGCATCAATCACGGTGTTTAACTCACCATGGATTTTGGAAGGTGTGATTTCTAGGGTGTAGGCTGAGTAATTGCTCGCTAATACGACGCCATTGCGATCTAGGATCAATCCTCGATTGGGGACGATGGGAAGGATGGAAATACGATTTTCTTCTGCTTGTGCTACGTAATGATCATGTTTGATAATTTGCAACCATACAAAACGTGCCAGCAGTAAAGAAAAGCAAATAAATACAAATACAACTGCGGCTGATAAGCGCAAGCGAAAGAAATGCAGTTCACGTTCAGTATTTTTAAGCGTAGTCATACTCAATAAATTAATACGTAGATAAACGTTTTAAATCGGGCGAGTCATGTCTTTATCTACGCTACGTCTTTGCGGTGCAAGCAATATCCACGTAATGCTAGGCCAAAGCAGGATGGAGATAAAACTCACCATAAAGTAAGTCCAGCCAGGAAATGTCCTGTTTGCCCACAGATGAATCACGACACGTATGGCTTGCATCATGAGTAGCAGAGGCAAGATGTGCAATGCCTGCATACGAGGAGTAAACCACAACACGCGCCGATGAATTGTGGTGGCGACATACGATAGCAATGTATAAGCCAGCGCGTTTTCTCCCAACAAAACCGCATCGTGTACATCCATGAATAAACCCATGATGAAAGCAATCCCCATCCCAACGTTGCGTGGTTGATGCATACTCCAAAATATCAGCACCAACGCGACAAAATCCGGCATAGGCAGTGTGCGTCCCCATGGTAGCAAGTTCAGTAAGAAAGCGATGCTTAAACTTGCTGCAATAAAGAGTCGATTGACGGGCAATAAGATGTGATGCGGTTGATTCATTGAATTTAAATTAATGGACTTTGCTTTATATGAACTTATGCGTTACATAGACTTTTGTTTTGCATGAACTTTTGCTTTATTGAGAAGATTTTTGCGACTTCTTATTGGCTTGTTCTTGTTGATGACGCTTTTCTTCCTCAATAGGGTTGGGCAATACATGCATGTCAGTTAATAAAATTAATAACTGCCGATGACGATTCATGCCCGCTAAAGATTGACACACAATACGACCAAATACGCCGGTATTGTTTTCGACTTTCATCACCTTGGCCACTGATAATCCAGATGGATAAACGCCGTCAATGCCAGATGTCACTAGAATGTCGCCCACCTGGATATCTGCATTCGCTGCAACAAAGCGTAAATCCAGCAACCCTGCTTGACCACGTCCATAGGCGACACTACGCAAACCATTTCGTACGACTTGAATAGGGATAGCCTGATCTTTATCAGTTAATAGGGTTACTTCTGAAGTTAATGGAAAGACACGTGTGATTTGCCCCACTACGCCGATTTCATCGATCACGGGTTGGCCAGGCACAACACCATGTTGCGTGCCACGATCGAGAATGACTTTGTGTGTGAATGCATCTTTTGTATCGTACAAAATTTCGCTCATCAAGCTTTTTACCGGAACGCGGGCACGGCTTTCTAGCAATTGGCGTAAATGTGTGTTTTCAGAAGCAAGCTGTTGTGCTTGCTGGAGCAGTTGGGTGTTGGTGATTTGTTGGTGTTTTAAATGCTTAATTTGGTTTTGCAGACTGACATTTGATGAGAAAAAATTAGCAATTCCGTTGGCTGCATCACGTGGAATTAATGCCAATGTTTGAGCAGGATAAAGCATGGTCGCAATCACTTTGCGCATCATGGTTAAGGTGCCGAAACGAGCATCACCAACTAATAGCACGAGCGATATCAAAGCAAAAATCGCTAGCTTTACGCGTGCTGGTGCCCCTTGTTTAAAGAGTGGAGGGGGACTGTATTCCATCGTTTTCCCCCATTTTTAAGTAAATAGATTGATCAAATTGATTAGATTGATGGGACGAATAATCAAAAGCATGTACTCAATACTTGATGCGCAATATTATTCGTAAGAGAACATGGAGCCCAATTTGTCCATTCGTTCCAAGGCCATTCCAGAACCGCGTACCACGCAAGTGAGCGGATCCTCGGCCACCAGTACTGGTAAACCAGTTTCTTCCATCAATAAACGATCCAAATCGCGTAACAAAGCCCCGCCGCCAGTCAACATCATGCCTTTCTCAGCAATGTCTGCGCCTAATTCTGGTGGTGTTTGTTCGAGTGCATTTTTGACGGCAGAGACAATATTATTCAATGGATCGGTCAATGCTTCCAGAATTTCATTGCTGGAAATGGTGAAAGAGCGTGGAATGCCTTCTGACAGATTGCGTCCTTTGACTTCCATTTCTTTGACTTCTGAGCCAGGGAAGGCGGAGCCGATAGCTTTTTTGATAGCTTCAGCCGTTTGTTCGCCGATCAACATGCCGTAGTTGCGGCGAATGTAGTTGACGATAGCTTCATCAAATTTATCACCACCAACGCGTACCGAACCCTTGTATACCATGCCACCTAAAGAAATAATTCCGACTTCAGTTGTTCCACCACCAATATCGACCACCATAGAACCGGTTGCGTCGGATACTGGTAAACCAGCACCAATCGCTGCTGCCATTGGTTCTTCGATCAAATACACTTGTGATGCACCAGCGCCGAGCGCAGATTCACGAATCGCGCGTCGTTCTACCTGAGTGGAGCCGCAGGGAACGCAAATGATGATACGTGGTGATGGGCGAAAAAATTTGGAGTCATGCACCATACGGATGAATTGCTTGAGCATTTGCTCGGTGACGGTAAAGTCAGCAATTACCCCATCTTTCATGGGGCGAATGGCTTCAATATTGCCAGGGACTTTGCCCAGCATTTGTTTTGCTTCTTTGCCAACTGCCTGAATAGTTTTTTTCCCGTTGGGGCCACCTTGTTGGCGGATGGCGACGACGGATGGTTCATCAAGAACGATGCCCAAACCACGTACGTAAATCAGTGTGTTGGCTGTGCCCAAATCGATTGCCAAATCGTTAGAAAAATAGCTGCGTAAAAATCCAAACATGAAGTGTCCCAATGAGTTTGATTTCGATTTCTAATTTTTGATTTTTTAATTTCTGATGCGCAAGAAATTCGGGTGCGAATCTCGTGAATCTTATTATTCCTGCGAGTTGTTTTTTAGCGCTGAAGTAACAGCTGGCACCAAAAAGCATTAACCTGTCATTCTACCTTATAATTTGCTGCTAATTGAGCCGCAAAAACTTCAATTAAAGAATTCGATTTGTATCTAATATCCATCTACCTACGATATATCCGACTATGTCTCTTGTTATTTCCGATCTTGAACAAATCGCCGCTTTGGCACAGCTTGAATTGGGTGAGGCCCAAGTATTAAAAAGTATGGAGCAACTCAACAATATTTTTGGCTTGGTTGAGCAAATGCGTACGGTCGATACCAGTGGTCTTGATCCTTTGCATCATCCGATTGCATTGCATATGCCAGAGTTGTCTTTGCGTTTGCGCGATGATGCGGTGACCGAAGAAAATCGACGCGAGGATTATCAAGAATGTGCACCCGCAACTAAAGATGGTTTGTATTTGGTTCCTAAGGTTATTGAATAAGTAATTATCCAAGGTGGTGCGTTAACCTCCGGCGATAATAAATAGCCAAATTTTGTATATTTCCCATGCACAACAAAACTCTTAAACAACTCTCCGCCGATCTTCACGATAAAAAGATTTCCGCAACGGAACTGGCCAGTTTGTTCTTGGCACGCGTGCAAAAAAGCGACGTCAATGCGTTTTTGCACGTTGATGAAGGATTGACCCTACAACAAGCAGCCGAGGCAGACGCATGCATAGCACGTCAAGAGACGACGCCATTGACTGGAATTCCGGTTGCGCACAAAGATATTTTTGTGACACGTGGCTGGCGTTCAACTGCGGCGTCAAAAATGCTGGAGCATTACACCAGCCCGTTTGATGCTAGCGTAGTAGAACGCTTACAAATTGCTGGCATGGTTAACCTGGGGAAATTGAATTGCGATGAATTTGCCATGGGTTCTGGCAATGAAAATTCTTATTTTGGCGCGGTCAAAAACCCTTGGGATAAAACGGCGGTGCCTGGTGGTTCATCCGGTGGTTCTGCCGCCGCTGTGGCGGCTGGGTTGACACCTGCTGCGACGGCAACGGACACCGGCGGGTCGATACGTCAACCCGCGTCCTTGTGTGGCGTGACAGGGATTAAACCTAGTTATGGCCGGATTTCACGTTATGGCATGATTGCGTTTGCTTCTTCGTTGGACCAAGCTGGTCCGATTGCAAAAACCGCAGAAGATTGCGCCTTATTGCTAAGTGCGATGGCGGGGTTTGATGCGCGTGATGCGACGAGTTTGGAATATGGCAAAGGTGGTGATAAAGAGGACTATTCCCGTTCTTTACATGACTCTTTGCAGGGTTTGAAAATCGGTATTCCACGGGAATATTTTGGTGCCGGT
>CAZMPS010000147.1:0-4810 GCA_964568305.1 uncultured Burkholderiaceae bacterium | reverse complement strand
CCGCCTTTTTCTCAGTGCCTCAGTTCAAATCAGCAGTAATTCGAGGTGCCCTATAAAGTCTCTGACATGAATAATGAGGGTAATGAGCTATTTATGAGCACATCCAATCATTACATAAACGAAAATGTCAGGAAGGAAATTGGCGCAAATTTTTTCAGTCAAAACACGATTGTGTTTGCAAAAATTGGGGCTGCTATTTTTTTAGAACGAAAGAAAATATTGAGCAAACCAAGCTGTATTGATAACAATATGATGGGTTTCGTTTTTGATGAAAATTCATACGACGTGAGATATTTGCATTATTTGTTCTTGACCATAAAGTTAGGAAGTCTTGTTAGTACGACTGCGTTACCGTCATTAAGTGGCAAGGAAATTTCTGAATTGTTTTTTTATTTTCCAACCAAAGAAGAACAGTGTGGTATTTCTAAAGTGTTATCCGACATGGACGCCGAAATCGCAGCCCTAGAAACGAAGCTCGCCAAATACCAGCAAATCAAACAAGGCATGATGCAAAACCTGCTCACATGAAGGATACGCTTGGTATGTTGTAAAGATTGAGACTTAATCTGACAGATGCCCTATAAAAACCGGTAGCTGTAAGATCGTGTCTGAGCTAGTACATCTGAGATAGTACATCGCTTCAAAACTCTAATTCATTTGACAATTCGTTCATCTGACAATTCGTATCAGGTAAAATCTGAGCTAGTACACCTAACCAACAGATACCGTAACCTGCACATCCAATTCATGTTCACCACCACCAAGCACCACGCCACGCATCGGTGTCACGTCGCTGAAATCACGTCCCCATGCCAGGGTGATGTGTTCTTGCTGCACCAGGCAGGCGTTGGTGGGATCGAAATCAATCCAGCCTAAATCAGGGCAAAAGACGGATACCCAGGCGTGGGAGGCGTCGGCGCCTATTAGGCGTGGTTGGCCTGGGGGGGGTATGGTCAAAATGTAGCCGCTGACGTAGCGGCAGGGCAAGCCAAGGCTGCGTAGGCAACCGATCATGAGATGTGCGAAATCCTGGCAAACGCCGCGGCGGCCTGCCAGGACTTCGCTTAAGGGTGTGGAAATAGTGGTGGCTTTGGGGTCAAATTCAAATTCATGGTGAATGCGATAGGTCAAATCTAATGCGGCTTCTAACAACATGCGCCCGGGCGTAAAGCTGGTAGCAGCAAATTGTGCCAGTTCAGCATTGCAAGTGATATGTGGTGAGTCGTATAAAAAATGTAGGGCTTCCGATAAATCTGGCGCAATCGGGCCATGGGCATTTTTGAGGTAATCACGCAAGTTTTCCCATGAAATCGAATAGCCAGAATGACTGGAATGTGTGATTTGATTTAACGATAGACGTGGATAAACCGCAACATTGGATTCAGCTTTAATCAGCAAGCTTTGATGTGGCATGCTGATGGTAATGTGTTTGGTGTGATTGCCAAAATAATCAATGTGCCGTGCCCAATCTTCTGTGTTGGGATCGATCATGATTTGGTGTGACAAACTTTGTTGCGCAGCAAATGAACGAGGCGTCAGATGCAGATACTGCTGCGACAATGTTACGGTTTGTTGATAGCGGTACTGGGTTTCAAGGACGATTCGGTACAGAATCGATGCCGTGTTGTTGGGCAAATTGTCATCGATCATATTATTTATAGAATTCATGGGATTCATAGAACTCATTCGATAAAACTATTGTAATTAACATCACCGCTATAGCTAAAAAAACGCAAATTAATATGATCCGACAAGCTATAGCTTGCCGTATTGAGTTTGGTGAGTAATTGTTGCAGTGGTTCATTACCGAAATGCAAGTCATGATCTGATTCAATTGCGTGCAATTGTGATAACAACGGGGAGAAAATATTAGCGCCGCAGGGGCCATATTGTAGAGATAAATGCTCTAATGATTTGAGCAAAGCCTGCAATTGAAATACCACAGAACGTGGATTGTTTTCATCAAAAATTAATAAATCCATCACCAGTGGCCACTCCGGACGCGCCATATAGCGCGATCGGTAAGTCACAATACTATCCATCATCTCAAGCAACCAATCGAGCGCACTATCAGTTGGCAAGCGCATCGCGTGTTGCAATACCGTACATAAAAATTGCAAGCGTTCAAGATGACGTCCGATTGCTAAAAATATCCAACCATGATCACGTGTCATGCCATCTAAAGCAAAGCCGGATAGTGTCATCAATGTATTGATAATTTCATCCAAAAATCTGATTGTTTCAGCGAGGTTAGAAGATTTTCTAGAGCGTTTAACCTGTCCTGCGTGCACTGTCTGTATTGCGTGTACTCGATGCACTAACTGATTTAATGTGCGCCAATTATCGAGCGACAAACGCTCGCGTAAGCTGGATGAAATGGCATGCAATTGTTGTAAATTACTACTCAATCCCCAGTTTTTTGATGCAAATGAGCTATGCAACACTTCCCATTCTGGTTTGTCGACACTTTGTATATTGCCTTTGATTAAATCGAAATAGCGACACAAAGTTTGCATAGTGGGCCATTCAGCACCACGATGTTCAGGCGAAACTTTCAGTAAAAAATCCAGCGTGGTACGCATCAAACGACTCACGTTGGCACAGCGTTCGCTGTAACGACCAAACCAAAACAAGTTTTCTACCAATCGACTAGATAGATGGGTGTCGCTACGTACGACTGTATGAACATGTTTTTTTTGTGTAATTGACGATGAATTGATCACACTCATGTCCACGTTACTGTCAATTTGCACATCAGACTGATAGTGATAGTTGGCTGATTTAGATTGCACCCATGTATCTTTACTCGATCCACCTTGTTGTATGGTAATAACTCGTGTATCTGCCCCTGTCGCAACGCGCTTTAATCCACCCGGCATGACGACGTAGCCGTTGGGGGTCGCGCAAGCATATACACACAAACCAATTGCTGACGCAGATAAACCAATAGAGTGAGAATTTTGAGTGGTATTTGATTGCCAAATGGGGGCTTGCGAAAGATGCACTAACTCCTGTGCAATATAGTTTTGCGGTGTGGCACGTAATTTATCAATCAATTTGACACGTTCAGCACCGATCAAATCTTGTCCAAATACTTGACTTTCCCTTGAATGAGGAAATACAGATTTGATAACCAACTGATCAAGTCGCTGTATGACATCCTCCAACGCAGCTGGCTCACCGCACCACCAGGTTGCAACCGATGGCATTTTTAGTGGTGCTCCCAGCAAGCGTTGCGACAGATTAGGTAAAAATCCCAAGATGGCACCAGATTCCAGCAAACCCGATCCCAAACTGTTGGCGATTAATACTGCGCCACGGCGTGCTGCCTCAACCAAGCCGACCACACCCAACATCGACTCAGAATTTAATTCCAGTGGATCGCAGAAACTATCATCCACACGACGCAAAATAACATGCACCCTCTGTGGCCCGCCTAGCGTTTTCATCCATACCATGCCATTGCGGACGGTTAAATCTTTTCCCTCGACTAATGGATAACCCAGTGTACGTGCTAGGTAACTTTGTTCGTAATAAGCACCATGATGTGGCCCGGGTGTAAGTAAGACAATTAAAGGGGCCTCGTTAGCTGACAAAGTGAAATCATCGCTTCTACCGTTGCCATATTGGGTTGCGCAAATACGTCCCCAATGCGACAAACTGTCTCGGAATGTGGTGAAAAAAGAATCTAAAGACTCGATCTTTAAATCTTGAAATATTTCTGGGAATGAACGTGAAATGATGTTGCGATTTTCCAATGCATACGCAGCACCAGAAGGAGTTTGTGTGCGGTCAGCAACGACCCACCATTGCCCGTTGGGCGCGCGTGCTAAATCGACCGCATAAAAATGTAGCGCCACATCATCGGTTTTCTTGATGCCATGACAAGGCCGTAAAAAACTGGGGTGGCCATGTACCAAAGCCGCTGGCAGCAAACCTTCCTGTAACATTTTTTGTTCGCCATACACATCGTTCAAAATTTGATTAATCAGGTTGGCACGCTGTATGACGGCTGCCTCGATATGTTCCCATTCTTCATGCCGCAAAATAAAGGGAAGTAAGTTCAAATCCCATGATTTTTGTTTAGCTTTAACCTTAGGATCAGCATAAACGTTGTAAGTCACACCATTTTCATACACCTGACGTTGCACAGAATATAGACGCTCTTGCATCGATTCCACGGTTTCATTTTGCAAATAAGACAGCATGGTTTGCCAATGTGGTCTGACTTGCGACGCAGGATCAAACATCTCATCGTAACTATCATGGGCGATGGGATAACTAGTTAGTAAATTGAGAGGAGTCATAAAAATTAAAAAATAAATTAATTAAATTTTTATGCCTGCCAACGCAAATCCAAAGTCATGGGGAAGCTGGGATTTAATGGTGCTTCAGTTTGAAGGGGTTGATCCGCAAGTGTGCCAGGCGTATGCCCATGTCCCACAAATCGGGCAAAACGACGGGCTTCTGCAGAATTTGCATTCACAGGGAAGTCTTCATAGTTACGCCCACCAGGATGCATGACGTGATAAGTGCAGCCTCCGATTGCACGATTGCTCCAGCTATCAATCAAATCAAATACGAGCGGCGCTTGTACACCAATGCTAGGGTGCAGTGCTGACCAAGGGCTCCAGGCACGAAAACGCACACCTGCCACGTATTCACCAGGAACGCCCGTCGGATGCAAAGGCAGTAAGCGGCCATTGCAATGCACAACATGCCGTTTATCTGTTAAGCCACGCACGCGTAATTGCAAACGTTCTACCGATGAATCCACATAACGAGCCGTGCCGCCATTGCTCATTTCTTC
>CAZMPS010000146.1:1849-4818 GCA_964568305.1 uncultured Burkholderiaceae bacterium | reverse complement strand
CTTCTGAAGCAATTGCTTCCGTCACTAATGCTTCACGTGCACGGCTACGTAACTCATTAATCGTACCTTCATCAAATGCATCAATTTCCAGCATTTCGGTAATTGGTACATAAGCAATTTCTTCTAAACTGGCAAAACCTTCTTCAATCAAGATATCAGCCACTTCTTGATCAACATCCAATTTGTTCATGAAAAGAGTACGCAGTACTGCAGTCTCCAAAGCAGATTTATCAGCTGACTCTTCGGCCGTCATGATGTTAATTTTCCAACCGGTCAATTCAGCTGCCAACCGTACATTTTGTCCACTACGACCAATTGCAATAGCCAGATTCTCTTCGTCGACCACCACATCCATCATGTGTTTTTCTTCATCCACCATGATGGAAGATACATTAGCCGGCGCCAATGCACCGATGACGAACTGAGCTGGATCTTCTGACCACAACACAATATCAACGCGCTCACCACCTAACTCACTGGTAACGGCCTGCACCCGTGAGCCACGCATACCAACACAAGCACCAATCGGATCAACGCGCTTATCGCTGGTGAAAACGGCAATTTTGGCGCGCGCGCCTGGATCACGGGCAGCGGATTTCACCTCCAATGCACCTTGCTCGATTTCTGGCACTTCCAATTCAAATAATTTCATAATGAATTGTGGCGCAGTGCGCGACAAAATGACTTGGGGGCCACGCATATTACGATCCACACGCAAAATGAATGCACGTACACGATCACCAACACGCAAGTTTTCTTTTGGAATCATCTGGTCTCGTGGCAAACGTGCCTCAATTTTTCCAGATTCAACAATCGCATCACCGCGTTCCATACGCTTAATCGTACCAGTGACTAGCGAATCACCTCGCTCTAAAAAGTCGAGCAAAATTTGTTCCCGTTCAGCATCGCGAATACGCTGCAACACAGCCTGCTTAGTGTCCTGTGCGAAACGACGACCAAAATCAATGGATTCAATGGGCTCTTCGATGTATTCGTCAACCTCAATATCAGGAATTTGCTCACGTGCCTCAAAATGCAAAATCTCTTGATCTGGCAATTGCAAGCCTGCTTCATCCGGCACAACATGCCAACGGCGGAAAGATTCAAACTCCCCCGTGTCACGATGAATCGTAACACGAACGTCGACATCTCCTTGATATCGCTTTTTCGTCGCTTGTCCAAGGGCATGCTCTAATGCACCAAAAACAATTTCCTTATCAACATTTTTTTCGCGCGCTAGCGCATCAACCAATAATAAAACTTCACGACTCATGTTTTGCGGCTCCTAAAATCCACTTGCGGCACCAAACGCGCCTTATCCACATCAGCGAGCGTAAAATCCAGCATCGCAGGTGTGCCATCTTTACCTTCAAACTCCAACTTCAATTGCTCCCCGTCTGGCTCATGCAAAATCCCCTGAAATGATTTACGATTCCCAGCACCAGGAATGGCAGAACGTAATTTAATTAACGCCTCCTGTCCTGCAAAACGTACATAATCCGCATGTTTTTTCAGGGGACGATCCAAGCCGGGGGATGAAATTTCCAAGCGTTCGTAAGGCACGTTCTCAACCGTTAACACATGAGATAACTGATGGCTCACCTTACTGCAATCTTCTACGGTGATAGAGCCCTTATCTGTGTCATCAGTCACACCAAAATCAATGTAAACACGTAAAAGTCCACGCCCTGCACGCTCGAAATCAATCAATTCATATCCCAAAGCAGCAACAGTTTTTTCAATTAAATCTAGTAATTGCAAAACCACTCTCCAAAATTATTGCAGTTATTGCGCTTAATAAAAAAAAGATGGGCATTGCCCATCTTTTTTATTGACTACTCGCCAGCCATTGTTACTTAAGCGTTACTAATCAACCACTTAGGCCATTAATAAAAATGGCCAACAATCGTCGCATTATAGACGATTAATACACTTACCGCAATCTGGAACATATCTAATTTGCTATGTGATTCCATATGACGAATGGGACGTATGGTGTGCTACGTGAATGTGGTGCTAGCATAGCGCCTTTGTTTGTTCATTTACCCTCTTATTCTCCCATGTCACCAGACGAATATTGCCAACAAAAGGCAACTCAAAGCGGCTCCAGTTTTTATTATAGCTTTCTGTTTTTACCACCAGAGAGGCGGCGCGCCATTACGGCGCTATATGCTTTTTGCCGTGAAGTGGATGATGTGGTAGATGAATGCAGCGACGAATCCGTTGCGCGCAATAAATTAATCTGGTGGCGCAAAGAAATCGTTGCGATGCTGGAAAATCACCCTTCCCACCCCGTTACCAAAGCATTACAACCCTATGTACGTACTTACGGATTAGACGGTGCGCATTTATTGGCGATCATTGATGGCATGGAAATGGATTTGCAGCAAACGCGTTATCTGGATTTCTTTGGCTTACAACGCTACTGCTGGCATGTCGCTAGCGTGGTGGGAATTTTATCTGCCAGTATTTTTGGCTTCACCCAGACAAAGACTCTGGAATATGCGGAAAAACTAGGACTAGCCTTTCAATTAACCAACATCATTCGCGATGTAGGGGAAGATGCCCGCAAGGGGCGGATTTATTTACCCATCAAAGAATTGCAGCAATTCAACGTCACCGCTGCCGATATTCTCCAATCTCGCTACAGTGAAAACTTTGTCAATCTCATGCGTTTTCAAGCTCAACGTGCGCATGCTTTGTACGACGAAGCATTTATTCTATTACCAGCAGAAGACAAACGTACTCAGCGTCCTGGTTTGATGATGGCTGCCATTTATCGTACATTGCTAGCTGAAATAGAGCGAGATGGATTTCATGTGTTAACGCAACGCATCTCTTTGACGCCAATACGCAAACTATGGCTGGCGTGGAAAACTTACGTTCGCATGTAATGAAAAAACATTACGCCGTCATAGGCGGTGGCTGGGCAGGTTGTGCGGCAGCGGTTGAACTGACACAAGCAGGTC
>CAZMPS010000146.1:0-1839 GCA_964568305.1 uncultured Burkholderiaceae bacterium | reverse complement strand
CACGCACTTTGGGTGGACGTGCCCGCACGATTAATATCAATGGCATAAAACTGGATAACGGTCAGCATATTCTGCTGGGCGCATATAGTGCCACGCTAAATTTGATGCAGCGTTTGGGTATAAATGAACAAAAAACTATGCTGCGCTTGCCTTTGCAAATGCGTTATCCAGCTTATTCAGCTGATAGTGGTGGTATGGATTTACTCACACAGCATTTTCCTGCGCCATGGCATTTGTTGTTTGCATTAATGCGTAGTACGGGATTAAGCAAAACAGACAAGTTCGCCCTGCTACGTTTTTTAAGCAAAATGCGATGGATGAATTGGCGTTTAGCAAACGATTGCAGCGTCGCGGTATTGCTAACACGTTATCAACAAACACCGCGCAGCATCCAACTATTGTGGCGTCCGCTATGTTTGGCCGCCTTGAATACACCACTAAATGATGCTTCGGCACAAGTATTTTTGCATGTACTACGTGATAGCCTTGGCGCTTGTCGCTCTGCATCGGACATGTTGATTCCACGTGTGGATTTGACTAATTTGTTGCCGCAACAAGCGGCATTATGGATTGAACAACATGGCGGCAAAGTGCAGTATGGAAGCGCTGTGCAAGCAATTAGTCACTCCGCTACTCAATCGCAAACACAAAAATGGCGAATTCAAACTACCATCAACAATAACGATAATTATTTTGATGATTTTGATAACTTTGATGGGGTCGTCATTGCGACTCAAGCAAAGCATGCGCAAGCTTTATTGAGCAAGGCAATGAACAATAATGTCACGCCTTCATGGGCCACCTTTCAGTACGAAGCGATTACAACTTGCTATTTGCAATATCCACCAAACTACAAACTACCCCATGTGTTTTTTGCTTTGCTGGATGATGTGTCTAACAATGCGTGGGGACAGTTTGTATTTGATCGTGGTCAGCTTGATGCGCAACACGCAGGATTATTCGCCGTCATCATCAGTGCTGCCAATGCTGCTATCACGATGGAACACACCGTATTAGGCGCAGCCATCGCACGCCAGCTTAGCAATGCCTTTGCTATGCCAGAGTTGATGCAACCGATTTGGGTAAAAGTCGTTTCAGAAAAACGCGCAACGTTTTCCTGCACTCCCAACCTCACGCGGCCAAACAACGCAACGGCTTTGCATGGTGTGGTGATTGCGGGGGATTACACAGCAGGAGATTATCCCGCCACCTTGGAAGCGGCTGTGCAAAGCGGCATCAAGGCGGCGAGGTTAATTATTTGAATACATTAAGCCGAATCAAGCAAACGGCTTCAACAACGACAGCATTTGTACAAAAATCTTCGGATTTCCAGCTATGATGTCGCCCTTATACAAATAATCCGATTCGCCAGAAAAATTACCAACAATACCGCCAGACTCTGTAATCAACAACGCGCCTGCCGCGATATCCCAAGGTTTTAAGCCTTTTTCAAAGAAACCATCCAAATAACCAGCCGCCACATAAGCCAAATCCAACGCAGCCGATCCTGGGCGGCGCAAGCCTTGGCATTGCTCAGTCATTAAACGAAACATTTTCATGTATTCATCCATCGCTGCCGCATTACTTCTTGGTACGCCCGTACCAATCAAGGTGTCGGCTATTTTGCTTTGCTTGCTGACACGCAAGCGCTTGTCGTTTAAATACGCACCGCTCCCTTTGGACGCGGTAAATAAATCATTGCGATTGGGATCGTAAACCAAGGCTTGCGTCACGACGCCACGTTGTTGCAAGGAGATAGAAATCGCATATTGCGGAAAGCCATGCATGAAATTGGTTGTGCCATCCAGCGGATCGATGATCCAAACATTTTCATTTTCG
>CAZMPS010000145.1:0-4832 GCA_964568305.1 uncultured Burkholderiaceae bacterium | reverse complement strand
CTCTTTTTCGTGCTTTTCCATCGTTGGTAACCTCCTTTTCTTCGGTTACATTTAATGTGAGGCAATTCGTCAATTTATTTGCATCAGCGCTCATAACTTCAGCACAGTATAATGTGCGGTTTTTATATATTTGCTTATTTTTATATCAATCTATGCTTGCCCAACAAAAGCAAAAAATCATCGATTTGTTTCAGGCTGCGCTTGTTTCTATTTCACCCACGACAGATGAGCAACCAATTATTACGTTGGAGCGTCCGCGTGATTCATCTCATGGTGATCTTGCATGTAATATTGCTATGCAACTGGCTAAATCTTTGAAAAAGAATCCACGTGAATTGGCACAAATGTTGGCTGCTTCTGTACTAGAGAAATCTGCATTTGCGGCAGAACCGCTTATTGAGTCGATAGACATTGCTGGTCCTGGTTTTATTAATATTCGATTATCAGCAAATGCTAAGCAGATGATTATTAAAACCGTGTTGCATCAAGGTTCACAATATGGAAGGTCTGATGTTGGCGTAGGTAAAAAAGTTTTGGTTGAGTTTGTTTCTGCCAATCCCACTGGTCCCTTACATGTAGGCCATGGTCGACAAGGTGCTTTGGGCGATGCATTGACTGCTTTGTTGGAAGCGCAGGGATACGACGTTAGTCGTGAGTTTTATTACAACGATGCTGGTGTTCAAATTTCCAATTTGGCACTTTCTGTGCAGGCACGTGCATTAGGATATGTACCAGGTGATGCCGCGTGGCCAGAAACAGCTTATAACGGTGCTTACATTGCTGATATAGCGCAAGATTATTTGTCCAAAAAGACAGTGGTCGCTAGTAATGGCTTGCCTGTGACAAGTTCGGGTGATGTTAATGATATCGATTTAATCCGTCAGTTTGCGGTCACTTATTTACGTCATGAGCAAGATATTGATTTACAGGCATTTGGTATCAAATTTGATTGCTATTATCTTGAGTCTTCTTTATACCAAGATGGAAAAGTGAATGCGGTAGTTAATGCGTTGATGCAAGTTGGTAAAACCTACGAATCCGATGGCGCGCTTTGGTTACGCACTACAGAATATGGCGATGACAAAGATCGCGTGATGAAAAAGTCGGATGGTTCTTATACTTATTTCGTGCCAGATGTGGCTTACCATGTGACGAAATGGCAACGTGGATACACGCGGGCGATTAACATACAAGGCAGCGACCATCATGGCACGATATCGCGTGTCCGTGCTGGATTGCAGGCGCTTGATCTTGGTATCCCCAAAAATTATCCTGATTATGTGCTGCACAAGATGGTGACAGTCATGAAAAATGGGGAAGAAGTCAAAATCTCCAAACGTGCTGGCTCTTATGTCACGGTACGTGATTTGATTGAGTGGTCGGGCAATGGCGATTTGGTTAAGGGGCGTGATGCGGTGCGGTTCTTCTTGATTTCACGCAAACCCGATACAGAATTTGTGTTTGATGTCGATCTTGCGCTGGCGCATTCGGATGAAAATCCAGTCTACTATGTGCAATACGCGCATGCGCGGATTTGTTCTGTTTTGACACAATGGGGTGGTGATGAGGCAACTTTGGGTGATGTCGATACTACTCCTTTGATTGCGCCGCGTGAAATGAGCTTAATGTCAAAATTGGCGGAGTATCCAGATGTTTTGCAAAAAGCGTTAGACGAGCTTGGCCCTCATCAGGTGGCATTTTATTTGCGTGAATTGGCCGCAGAATTACACGCTTTTTACAATGCAGAGCGTGTGTTGGTTGACGATATTCCTACTAAGTTAGCAAGACTGGCATTGATGTGCGCTACGAAACAGGTATTACGGAATGGTTTGTCTTTGATTGGCGTTACAACACCTACCAAGATGTAAATGTAATTGAGAGGTATGGCATGCAATTGACTCAGTATAAATGTGGCAATATTGGCAATCAAAAACAGTGGGGCGGGACTTTTCTGGGCATCATTATTGGCCTGATTATTGGTTTGGCAATTGCTTTGGGGGTTGCTTTGATTATTACCAAAGGCTCAACTCCTTTTACCAATAAAAATGGAAAATCAGAAAAAGCCTCTGATTCTTTGATTGAGCAAATTGTTGATCCGAATAAGCCGTTATATGGCAATCAAAATTCGGCAAAGGCGGCTGTAAAAGATGCAGCAAAAAATGGTGAAGAAAAACAAGCCGATGCAAAATCAGATGTCAAACCAGAGCCTGATACTAAACTGTCCTCAGATACAAAATTGGCTAATGAAAATAAATCCTTGACTGACCCCAAGGAAACTAAAAAAACTGACAAGGCTGATACCAATCTTGTGGATGAAAAGTGGGTCTATTATTTACAAGTAGGCGCGTTCCGTGATGTAGCTGATGCTGAAAGTTCACGAGCAAAGTTGGCGTTACTAGGATTTGAGACCGTTATTAGTGATCGTGTGGTGGATAATGGGCATTTGTACCGCGTGCGTATTGGGCCATTTAATCAACTGGACGCAGCAAATCGGATGAAAGGAAGGTTGTCCGATAATGGTATCGATGTCGCAGTTATTCGTAATCAAAAATAAACTTAAGGAAATTTTTATGTTTTCTCTTCGTCGTTTTTTTCTTGGTGTTAGTGTTAGCTTTAGCTTGTTGGCATTGAATGCGTTTGCATCCCCAGAAAATCCAAAAAGTGGGGTGGAGTATCAGGTTCTTGAACATGCTCAACCTGCTGAAGCGGGGAAAAAAATTGAAGTCACTGAATTCTTTTTATATTCTTGCCCGCATTGCTATGCCTTTGATCCTGCATTGACAGAGTGGGTTAAAAAACAAGGCGATAAAATTGTTTTCAAACGTGTTCATGTTTCTTTCTCAGATTCGATGGCATCACATCAGCGTTTGTATTTTGCGCTTGAAGCAATGGCATTGCCCAAGGCCGAAGCAGAGGAATTACATAAAAAAATCTTTAATGCTATTCATGCTGAGCGTCAGCCTTTGACTAAAGAAGACGCAATTGCTGATTTTGTTGCTAAAAACGGTGTAGACAAAGCAAAATTTCTTGAGTTGTATCGTTCTTTTTCAATTCAAACCAAGGCGACGCGTGCCAACCAAATGCAAAATAGCTACAAAATTGATGGCGTACCAACTGTTGCGATTGATGGTCGTTTCTTGACATCACCTGCTGCGGCTGGAGGGAGTTTGCCTGCTAAAGCAACTGAAACAGCCCGTGGATCGGCAGCTTTGCAGGTAATGGATGTTTTGTTGGCTAAAGTGGCTCAGGAGCGTGGATTGAGCACTAAGGCTGTAAGTAGCGACGCCGCATCTTCCAGTAGCGCGACAACTACGAAAGCGAAAGCTAAACATAAAACTAAAAAAACCACAGCGCCAAGTCAAGCATCACAAAGTTAATCATCTTTAAAATTAACAAGCGAGCTTAATAACCTTGTTTGTTAATTACTCAGTAAATCAATAAGTTAGTAAATTCATCAAAAGCTGACTGCATGAAATATGTCTTTATCACCGGCGCATCCAGTGGAATCGGTGCTGCGATGGCTCGGTGTTATGCAGAGCAAGGGGCGACTCTTGGTTTATTAGGTCGACGCACTGATGCTTTGGAGCAATTGACAGCGAGTTTGCCTAATGCCAATCGCCATTTCATTTATACGGTAGATGTTACAGATCACGCAGCATTGGCGACTGCAGCTGCGGATTTCATTGCAGCTTCTGGCGGTGTGGATATTGTGATTGCAGCGGCGGGTATTTCGCAGGGAACATTGACGGAATATCGAGAAGATTTACCACCGTTTGAAACGATTCTGGCAACCAATGTGTTGGCGATGGTAGCGACGTTTGCTCCTTTTATTCCTGGCATGAAGGCGCAAGCACAATTAGATAAAGCCAATCAACGTGCTTGCCGTTTGGTCGGTATCGCCAGTGTGGCTGGCATACGTGGTTTGCCAGGCGCAGGAGCGTATAGTGCCTCCAAAGCAGCCGTTATTAGTTATTGTGAATCGTTGCGGGTTGAGTTGTATGGAACGGGCATCAAAGTCGTCACGATTGCACCGGGTTACATTGATACGCCGATGACGCAAGTGAATCAATACAAAATGCCTTTTTTAATGCCAGCGGACAAATTTGCTGCTGAGGCGTTTTCTGTCATTGATATGGGGCGTAGTTATGCGGTGATTCCTTGGCAGATGGGTGTGGTGGCGAAGTTGTTGCGGATTTTGCCTAATTGCTTGTATGACTTTTTGTTCTCAAAAGCACCGCATAAAGCCCGATCAATACGATAGCGTCGTGCTAGAGTTTTTCCTCCCTTCGAAGCCCCACCACCATCATCATTATTATTATCACCATCGGGTATGAATTGATTTCATCATTCTCATCATCATTTTCAGCGCAACACATTGCCGGATTATGTGGTGCTTCGGCAAAAGCGGTAGCTATTCAGGTCGTTGCAGAAACGGGGTCGACAAATGCCGATTTGTTGGCGCAGTTGGATACATTGACTGCGCCCACGCTGTTGATTGCAGAGAAGCAAACCGCAGGAAGAGGACGTGCTGGTCGCACCTGGTATGCGATGCCGCAATCTACTTTGACTTTTTCTTTGGCATGGAAATTTAATTTGTCTATGCAGAGCCTGCTTGGTTTGCCATTGGTGGTGGGCGTGGCGATCGCTGAGGCTTTGGCGGTGTGTGATGTATCTGTACGGTTGAAATGGCCGAACGATATTCTTAAGGATGGTAAAAAGTTGGGCGGTGTGTTGATAGAAACAGCAACCGTAGGAGACAAAGATCAAGGTCAAGCAGTGTGGGCTGTGATTGGAGTTGGTTTGAATATGCTGTTATCGGATGAGTTGTATGC
>CAZMPS010000144.1:0-4856 GCA_964568305.1 uncultured Burkholderiaceae bacterium | reverse complement strand
CGCTGCTCCATCAGATTTAAATCAGGCAACCACGTTTGTGTCAACTCGTCCGACAAGCTCAACAAAGTCTGTGCCAACGGCATCAAATCAGTATTACGTTCGGCAGAAAATAATTTTTTTAACCAACCATGCTGACGGAGTTCAGCATATAAAGTCATTAAATCTGATCCAGATTGAGTAGCTTGAATAGATTGAGAATTCTGCAAACCCTGTAAATTTTGAGATTCAATCCAAGCTGACAAGGTATGAATTCTGGGCACAATCAAGGCACCATTTGCCTGTTTTCCCAAGGCTGTTTTCAACTGCTGCCCATGCAAAAAAGTAGGGACAACGATACGTAATGTATGCAACTCCTGCGGATAAGCCTGCCACAAAGCAGTCGCCATTTCCGACCAAAAATCCACAGAAGGAGAAATCAGAAATGAGCTGGGCAACATGGCGTTTTCAGTACTATTCTTCACATTGACAAGGCAAGCATTGTATGCGAAATGTGTTGTAATTCCAGTCCATGCAAAATGCCAAGCAAAATAGCGTCAGCAATTCCACACACTTTTTTTTAAAATAGGTTATGATTTCATCCATACTTTTTTGACCGATTGCTTCCTTCTGCAACTTTTCAAGTTGTGCACGTTTCCACCAGATCTTGAATACGCACATAACGTCTTCATCTAAAGCACATCCCAAGTCGTAGAGTACAACTGCTTCACAGACCAAAACGTAAAACTTTTCCCCCTCAAACTGAGAAAATCATGAGCGAAAATATTAAACACATTACCGATGCCTCTTTTGAAATCGACGTATTAAAATCCGACAAACCAGTCTTAGTTGATTTTTGGGCAGAATGGTGTGGCCCATGTAAAGCAATTGCACCGATTTTGGAAGAAATCGCCAAAGAATATAACGGCAAAATTACCGTTGCCAAAATGGATGTGGATGCCAATCAAGTTATTCCTGCCAAACATGGTATTCGTGGCATTCCTACCTTGATTTTATTTAAAAACGGCGTTGCCGCTGCACAAAAAGTAGGTGCAATGGCAAAAGGTCAATTGACGTCTTTTATTGATAGCAATATTTAATTAATTCATATCCAATTAGCGTAAGTAACATAATCGCAGTGGTGCATTCGCACCACTCGTTTTCTTCCAATATTTCTTCCCAATATTTCTTTCTGGCAATTTAGTTACTCACCTCTTTCGCTTCCCATTGCACGTCTTATCTAGTAAATCATCTATACCATCCATACAAACACACTATGCACTTATCTGAATTAAAGGCTTTACACGTCTCGGCATTGTTGGCTATGGCCATTAGCCTGGAGATTGACAATGCAGCGCGTTTACGCAAACAAGAACTGATGTTTGCCATTCTCAAAAAACGTGCCAAGCAAGGCGAACAAATTTTTGGCGATGGCGCCCTCGAAGTCCTCCCAGATGGCTTTGGCTTCCTGCGTTCACCCGATGCCAGTTATATGGCTTCTACCGACGATATTTATATTTCTCCCTCTCAAATCCGTCGCTTTAATTTGCATACCGGTGATTCAATTGAAGGTGAGGTACGGACTCCCAAGGATGGCGAGCGTTATTTTGCTTTAGTCAAAGTCGACAAAGTCAACGGCGAACCGCCCGAAGCTTCCAAACACAAAATTCTGTTTGAGAATCTGACCCCGCTGCATCCAAACAAACCTTTGTTGCTAGAGCGCGAAATGAATGGTCAGGAAAATATCACTGGCCGCATCATTGACTTGATCGCTCCCATCGGCAAAGGCCAGCGAGGCTTGTTGGTGGCTTCACCTAAATCCGGTAAAACAGTGATGTTGCAACACATTGCACACGCCATCACCACCAATCATCCCGACATCACTCTGATCGTGATGCTCATTGATGAGCGCCCAGAAGAAGTGACAGAAATGCAACGTTCAGTACGTGGTGAAGTCGTCGCCTCCACCTTTGATGAACCTGCTACGCGTCACGTACAAGTCGCCGAAATGGTACTGGAAAAAGCCAAGCGCCTGGTTGAAATGAAAAAAGACGTCGTGATTCTGCTCGACTCCATCACTCGCCTAGCGCGCGCTTACAACACCGTCGTCCCTGCTTCCGGCAAAGTATTAACCGGCGGCGTCGATGCCAACGCTCTACAACGTCCAAAACGTTTCTTTGGTGCAGCACGTAATATTGAAGAAGGCGGTTCCTTAACCATCATTGCCACTGCCCTGATCGAAACCGGCAGCCGCATGGATGATGTGATTTATGAAGAATTCAAAGGCACAGGCAATATGGAAGTGCACTTGGAACGTCGCCTAGCTGAAAAACGCGTCTACCCCGCTATCAACCTCAACAAATCCAGTACCCGTAGAGAAGAGTTACTGATTAAACCCGATCAACTACAAAAAATCTGGATTTTGCGCAAATTGCTACACGGCATGGATGAAATCGAAGCGATGGAATTCATCATGGACAAGATGAAGGCAACCAAAACCAATGCTGAATTCTTTGACATGATGCGGCGTGGTGGTTGATACTTAAATACCAATATAAAAACGGCCTCTTTCGTTTAAATGAAAGAGGCCGTTTCTTGTTACTGCTACAAATGTTACAAATTATTCGGATCATCAGGATTTTGAAATCGATTCCATAATTGATAACCAACTACTCCTACTGCGGCAACCAAAGCCGCTACACCAATTAACACCCCTGTATTATTAGAGGAGGAGGTTTGTTCTTTAAGGGAGGATGCCTCTCCTGCATCATCGAATAATTTTTTTCTTATTTCAGAGTCCATTCGCTCTAAATCCAATGGTTCTGCTTTTCCTTTAGGCAAAGGTGACACTAAACTCTTCTGTTCTTCCGACAGATGATTTAATTGTTCATGCAATCCATTTAATTCGTCATACGACTTCTTTCTTTCTGCATCCAACTCCTGCATTCGGCCTTGACTAAGCCTCTTTACCTTCTCGAGTTCTGCTCTATGCTTACTTTTGCAAGATTCATCAGATAACAATTTTCCTGAGCTTTCCAATATCCGTTTTAATATTTTTCGATGTGATAGGGTAAGGTCAAACAATTCGGGTTGAACAAAAAAAGCTATTAACAACAATCTAAAACCATTCAATCTTGAACAAGCTAATGCTTTCTTATTTGATACAGGGTTTTTTATTTCTTTATTAGGAAAATCAGAAGATTGCCGCCTCTCTATATCAACGTCTATAGCATCCCAAACGGGTAGGAAAAAATGCATTAATTGACGAGAATAAGTCATAGACGCGCATTCCATCAAACCACATGCAAGCAATGCTTTTGCATCGTCATTCGTAAATTTTGGTAAATTAAAAGCCAAACCCGATTCCACAATGTCATCCAGTGTTTCATGCTGAAATGGCATCCCAAACAGCGCTTTTGCCAAAGGATATTGATGACTCTCAGGAATTTGCGTGCTTCCTAACAAATAAAGCGCATTAATAGCACTGTGCTGCGTTGGCAAAACAGTTAAAAATTTTTCAAAATTTTGATTCCATATCGATAGTCTCATTTCTTCCGATAAAGAAACAGGAACACGATACAAATAAGGAATAATCTCAACAATCACAGTGCCTTTCATCAATCCTGCTAGCAATGCTTGCTGCACTGACTCCTCACGAAGAAAATCATAAAGAGAACGATCAACTCCTTCTTTTTCACTTAGATGATAAAAAATTACCGCTGCCGCATGAGGATTATTAGAACACAACGCCCTTGTAAAAGCAGCTTTCTCTTCCCCAATCATTGCTGAAACCTTTTTCAGCTTCCAGGTAATTAATGACTGCGCAGCAATATCAGTAAATTTTTCTTTTTTATCAAGCAAACTTTTTGTCGCAACATCATACCCAAATGGAATGTTAAAAGAAGCTTTCGCCAAAGGAAGTTGATGCTCAAGAGGAATATCTCCATGTAACAAATAAAGCGCACCAACCACATTTGCTTGTGTTGGCAATACTTTTAACAACTTTGCGAAATTTGCATTCCATATGTCTAAGCTATCCTGAAAACTTAAAGCAACGGGCACACGCGATATCAAGCCAATAATCTCAGAATCAGTGAGTTGCCCACTCATTAGACCAACTAACAATTCTTTTTGTACTTTGGCATCAGAAAAAAGTTCATGAAGGGTTGAACTGCCCGCCATTGAGATATTCTCTTTAATGACGTGCATTGCATTGATATCACCAGATACCAATTGCGATACCAACGTTAACTTCTCGCTTTGATTCATCTCCGAAATCAGTTGTTTTTTCAATGTAGTAAAAGGCAGCGTGAAAAATGAAACTGATGTAGTTTTACTTATTGGCGTGAACATGTTGTTTTGTAGTGTTGAGATATGACGCTAACTTGACGCAGTATCAAGCATGCACACATGCCTTACACACATACATACTATTGAGAGAATTACGACGAAGAAGTAATACAAAGTTAGCGTAGGGTAAATAAAAACAATCAGAAAATGAAATAGTAGCTATAATTATAATGCAAACCACGCAACATTGCCCGATCAATAATGCTTATTGAATAACATTGATTAGACAATATCAAGAATGCTTAATGATCAAGCTTACCTATCAAAAATACGACTATTAATACACCTAGGCCAATCAACAAGACTTGAGGAATCGTTTCACGCAGCGTTGCACGGCGTTGCATTTGTGGCATCAAATCACTCAGTGCAATATAAATAAAACCAGATGAGGCACACACCAGCACGTAAGGAATCAAATTGCTGGCACGATCCAAAGTGAAGTAACCAAGCAAACCACCAATCACTGCCATTAAGCTACAAAGCAAATTAAAAACATAGGCTCTTGTACGACTAAAACCAGCATTTAATAA
>CAZMPS010000143.1:0-4863 GCA_964568305.1 uncultured Burkholderiaceae bacterium | reverse complement strand
TTATGGATTTTATTAGTAATCAGGTTTGGTGCGCCTCTCCTCTACAAGCTTTCAAACAATTTGTTCGAACTGCTGAATTTGCCAAAACCAGCCAACGCCTAATAAATCGAAAACAAACAAATCCTATAGCTAACGATTCAGCGTCAACGTATATACACATGTTTACAAAATTTACGCGCTGGATGGACTCAAAACATAAAACTCTTTTTTCTATCACACCTGGCGCTTTAGTCGAATTTCTAGCACTTGGCGATGAGAATCACCCTGATCTCAATAGCAAAATTTCTTACCGGTACTTACGACTGATAGAACGCTGCTACATTCACCTTCGAATACAGCCAAATCCCGCACAACATACAATATTCAATGACGTTCACGCGCAAATCTGTAAAGACAATGAAATGGTCGCTCTTAGCAGTGATCAATTCTCAAAATTTCTCGCTGCACTGACCTGCCCCCAAAGATTAGCAACAAAGAGAAGTAGAGTCTGGTGTTTCGAATTGATGTTGAGCAGCAAATTCAGCGGGTGTGAGATACCCAATAGAACTGTGCGGCCGATGTGAATTGTAATCCTGTCGCCAGGATTCGATCAAAACACGCGCTTCGTATAAGGTCGAGAACCACTGATCATTTAAGCACTCATCGCGAAATTTCCCGTTAAAACTTTCGATATAAGCGTTTTGAGTAGGCTTGCCTGGCTGTGTAAAAGCAAGCTTGACGCCAGTAGCATGCGCCCATGTATCCATAGCCAGGCTGGTAAATTCAGGCCCATGATCGACACGAATCATGGTTGGCAAAGAGCGTTGTTTGGCAATACGATCCAACACCCGAGCGACACGCGCGCCTGAAATAGAGGTATCGACTTCGATGACGATACTTTCCTTGGTGAAGTCATCGACCACATTCAGGCAACGGATACGCCGACCGTCAGCAAGCGCATCATGGACAAAATCCATCGACCAGGCATAGTTGGGCTGAGCCGGCAGCAGCAACGGCAACCGCTCAGTCAAGCCAATACGTTTGCGGTGTCGCTTGCGTACAGAAAGCCCTGCTTTGCGATAAAGCTGATATACCCGTTTGACATTGATCGCCCATCCTTCCCGTTTGAGCAGGATGTGAATGCGGCGATATCCAAAGCGGCGGCGTTGGCGGGCAATGCTCACAATGCGTTCTGCCAACTGGACATTGCCGTCTGATTGAGGCTGGTAACGTAAGACAGAAGTGGAAATATTCATCAGCCCACAGGCACGGCGTTCTGATAGTTGCCATTTGTCCTTTAAAACAGCAACCGCATCTCGCTTCGCTTGTGGGCTTACCACTTTCGGGACACAACGTCTTTCAGCGCAGCGTTATCCAGTAATGCCTCAGCTAGCAAGCGTTTAAGCTTACCGTTTTCGTCTGTCAATGCTTTGAGTCGTTTGGCATCAGAGACTTCCATGCCGCCAAATTTGGCTTTCCATTTGTAATACGTCGCGTCGGAAAAACCATGCTTGCGGCACAGATCTTTAATCGGCATTCCAGCCTCAGATTCCTTTAAAAAACTAATAATCTGTTCTTCTGTAAATCGTTTCTTCATGTCCATTTCCTTTAAGAAACAGACTCTACTACGTTATGAAGCTAATTTCGGGGGCAGGTCAGCACTACCAAAACAAGCAACTAAATATCCCAGCAACCAGCCGTACCCAGGATGGAAACGGCGCCGCGACCGTGCCATGCAATTACTGATGCTTTGCGCAGGATTACGAGTATCTGAAGTAATAAGCTTAAAAATTGACGCAATTGAAAATCATGTTCTCACCATTGATGGATCGGTCCAATTGCGTATTACGTCGAATGCCAATTCCAATCACAATGCAAACCATGAACACACAACATTTTTAAGCTCATTAGCTGTGCCTGAAGTCATGGCCTGGCGCGATGAGCGGCAAAAAATTGGCATTCCAGGCCTGTTACTGTTTCCCGCAAATTTAGATGGTCAATCTCTCGATAAAGCGACTGTATATCGCCAAGTACAAGCAACTTTCAAACGAGCAGGAATCGATTTAGTACGCACTGGGGGCCGTACTTTGCGCAACACATTTGCAGTTCAAACACTAAAAAACGGCAGTACTAACCAAGAATTAAAAGACCAGCTTGGATTAGTGCTTGAAAAATCCGTCCAAACTTATGCTCTTGCAAGCTCTAAAATTGAATAATAGCTAATATTATTGAGTACTTTATAAAGCTATTATTGTCAGTTTTTAAATGGATTTTGACAGTATCGCCAAATCTACTAATTCGGAATCAGTTGGTTTATCCCAGCCATCTTCCCAAAACGTGTTTCCTAGAAATTTTAAGAAGGCAGGTCGTACTAATGGGCTATTAATACCCCGTGATTGGTATGCCTTACGTAATGCTCCATTGCTTGGCAACCCCTCTTCTTCAAATTTAGTAATTATGTTTTGTTGATCAACTACAAACATTTCTTGGTACATTGCATACAATTCTTCCCTTTTTTGGGCTATAAAACGTTCAATCAACTTCAAACGTTCAGCTTTGGTATCATAGGCCGCAGCACCTAATGGTAATGATGCTTCTTTCTGAATACCAAATTGGCCAGACTGCAATAATGTCGTCAAATACTTTTCTGGACTGCGAACCGGCTCCATATTTGCGCGATATTGCCGCTCGTTCATGATGAGTAATGCATTATCAAGCGCTGTTGCACCGAACTTATGCAAGAGCTTTTCAGCGCGATCTTGTGCAAGTCCTGCTTTAATTGCCGCACCAATTGTTTTTAAATCAACGGGCTCAATTTTCTGGTCTATAGAGGCAATACGTTGCTGTTTGCGTCTAACCTTAAACTGTAGGTCTTTCACTGCGCGACCTTCTTTGTGCTCGATCAATTCAACTTCTAAGTCAGTTGTTTCATTAACTTTTTTAACCGCCTTCTTCACAACATCTCGATTAAAAATTTTATATTCTTGATAAGCACTAGTTAAACTATCTGGCGCACCTGTCAATACAGGACGCCACCAAGCCCAGGATTGACGTGCCGTCAACCCGCTGGGATTATCCGCATAACGGCAGCATATTTCATACAAAACAACCGATGCCATCGTATTTAACAATGCAAGCACTTGTAACGACATCTTGGCAAAACGCTGAGGGTCTAACAATTCTTGTTTAATGTTAGGGGCATAACTCCACTCCAAAACAAGTTCATTCCCACGTTGGATTAGATCTGCATGCGCAATCAATGACGCGACGCTCCAACGTGCCCCCTCCCCTGTTGTCGGCGACTGCCACTCGATACCTGTGGTAGCCATTTGTCTGAAATATTGCTTAATAAGTTCGGTATTATTAGATTTGAAATCTATACCAGCTGCGACATCGGCCAAGCGCACCTGATATCGGTCTTTTTCGACTCCTTGTCGCTGTGCATGCTGTAGCATCACATTGTAAATTTTACGTGCGGTAACAGTGATTTTTTCTGTTTTGGGGACAATTGCCAGAGTATTGACAGGCTTACGTAACAATAAGTCCGGCTCTGACATATTTGATCGGACGTTATCCGAAATACTTTTCGACTTAGGAATGGTATTGGCCATTACGTGCTGTTAAATTTAATTTTAAGCAATAGTTTATAGTGAGTTATTAGTTAAAGCAAACTCACCTTTGCGGAACATCATTAAAATTTGCTTATGGCAATTTACTATATCCCAAATATTCTCACCAATTAAAACAATTAAGCAGGATTTATCGTGAGTATTTGGCCCTATATCCACTCACCTTACATCCTAAATATTCTCACCTTTCTCCCCAAATACATTCACTATTATTCCCAAATACTCTCACCATACTTCCCAAAAGTTCTCCATAAAATGTATATAACTATTTGATTAATATAAATAAAATATCGTCTATAGTTTTTAAATGTTGTTAATGATTTTTAAATATTTATTAGCGTCTAGGTTGATTCAGATAAAAACTGAAAATACAAAAAACAGTAATTTTACGAAAAATTTGTATTTATCGAAAAAATGAAAAATACTCTATTTTTACAAAAACCAATATTTAACGTAGAATTTCCCATTATCGTAAAATTTATAAAAAATAATGATTCCGCAAAATATAAAGACTTTTCAAAAAATTCAGATAAGCGACATTGTTGAACAAGCTGAACGAGCAACAGAAATGGTTAACCAAATTCGTTCACGAATGCTTGCTCCAAATGCTAATAAAAGCCCACCTACTTTTTCGGTAACACAATTGGCTAGTTTATGCGGTATTGATAAGGGCCAAGTTTCTTATCGTATTGGCAAAGGAGATTTACCAGTTGGACAATTGAATAACAAAGGTTCACGCCGGGAATTTTCTCTGGAAGAAGCAAGAATTTGGGTACAACATTATTACGCAGCAAATTTACGTCCTGAGGGTGCGCGTGCAATTACAATTGCCGTCGGAAATTTTAAAGGAGGCGTCAGCAAAACAACCACTACCATGGTGTTAGCTCAAGGGCTTAGTTTGCGTGGACATAAAGTCTTGGTGATTGATGCTGATCCTCAAGGCTCTTTAACTACCCTATTTGGCATCATGCCTGATACTGAGGTTACAGAAGATCAAACTATTGCTCCTTTGATCTATGGTGATACTACATCAATACGTTCAGCCATCCGAGAAACTTATTGGTCAGGAGTAGATTTAGTTTCTGCCTGTTCTAGCCTTTTTTCTGCTGAATTTGTACTCCCAACAAGACAAATAAGAGATCCTGAATTCCAATTTTGGGACGTACTTAATCTTGGTTTGGAAGATATCAGAGATGATTACGATGTTATTCTCATCGATACCCCCCCTTCCCTCTCATATGTGACTATTAATGCG
>CAZMPS010000142.1:0-4951 GCA_964568305.1 uncultured Burkholderiaceae bacterium | reverse complement strand
GAATAAGGCGGGCATTATTTTTCCAACAAATTTCCATCAAGATTTGGATCAAGGCGTTTGTATTGAAGAGTTAACCAATCATTTCATTCTTGAGAATCACAATGCTTTCTTTGATGTATTTGCTACACGTTGAGTTCTTTTGGTTCTTGTCGACAATTTAAACTGATAAGGCGCTGATTTTAATAAACGAAGATTGCAAGGGACACCAATTAGGGAACCGCTGATTTATTCATTTTCTGGAATTTCACGCCATTAAAAATCAAAGACTTACTTATTTTAATTGACGAAAAATCTGGATAAATCAGCGCTTCCTTAGCAAAAGTCAGAAAATATTGTTAGTAATATATTCACAATTAGTATAAAATAAATAACATGGGTTGACTAAAATATCATCTACTTATGAGGTCATATTATGTTCAATATACTCAACACCTCCGTCACCGCACATAATTATCAAAACAGTAATCATCTTTCTCATGAGGACTTGAGATTGGCCGATCGTATAAAGAAGGGACATAAAACAGTAGATGACACAAGAATAAACTCTCTTTTGTCGGAAAATGGCGATGCGTTTTTTAGAAATCCGATTGTGCAGCGCAAATTACTCAAAGGGGTATTAGATGGAACGATGATTGATCAAGGGATTTTGGATTGCTTAAAGGATTGCACTGTTTCCCTCACAGAAGATGATCAAAACGATCTACTGTATAGCAGAGAGCGTGCTATCACCGATCTTTCTCCTGGGCGATGTGCTGACATAGCATTTGTTTTACGTTTCTTCACTCATGATCGGCAATTAAAGTTGTGTTCTTTGAATACGCACTTGTGCAGCGCGTTTGCAAAACAAGATCAACGATCAATTGCCACGGCAATTAGCTGTGACAGATTTGGTATTGAATTAGCCGTGCTTCATGTAGTTGCCCAGAATCTGACTGTTTTTACCGATCCGGACACGCAAGAAATGATTGCGGCGGCAATTGAAGAGGGTAAATTTGGTAAGGATCCAACAGTATTTGAAAGGGTCGCCCAAAATCTGACTGTTTTTACCGCCCCAAACGCGCAAAAAATGATTGCGGCGGCAATTGGAGCGGGTAAATTTGGTAATGCACCAACAGTATTTGAAAGGGTCGCCCAAAATCTGACTGTTTTTACCGATCCAGACGCGCAAAAAATGATTGCCGCGGCAATTAGAGAGGGTAAATTTGGTGATGCGCCAACAGTATTTGAATGGGTCGCCCAAAATCTGACTGTTTTTACCGATCCAGACGCGCAAAAAATGATTGCGGCGGCAATTGGAGAGGGTAAATTTGGTGAGGATCCAACCGTGCAAAGAAAAATTGCAGCGGCAATTCGGGGGGACAAATTGGTTACTAGTCCTGCTGTGCTTAAGGTAGTTGCACAGAATCTGAACAATTTTACAGATATAGACGCGCAAAGAGATATTTCATGGGCAATTTATGACGGAAAGTTTGGTGCTGATCTTGCTGTGCTCGAGGCAATCGCACGGAATTTGACAATTTTTACTAATAATCCATGCGCGCAGAGATTGATTGCATGCGCAATTAAAGCGATGCCAAATCACGAATTACTTACTAATACTGCTGTGCTTGTGGAATTCACACGGAATTTGAGGATTTTTACCGATCTAGATGCGCAAGAAACGATTGCAGCGGCAATTAAAGAGGGTAAATTTGGTAAGGATCCTGATGTAATTAAGGCAATCAAACAGAATCTGGGAGTTTTTACAGATCCAGATGCGCGAAAAACGATTGCAGCGGCAATTGCCCAGATGGAGTAATACAACGACTTTTCTAGAAATGGCGATTGCCCCTCAAATTTTCTTGTAACACTTTGATTCCGAAGAACAAAGGTCAACGAGGAGGGGCCGCCAAATGAGTGAGGCGGAACGCAAGTGATAGGTGTCAAGACAATAAAAGGCCACATTCAAGATGAATTGGCTTCTTTTGTTTTTTGCCTGTCAGGTCAAGTCTGAGCTAGTACAGGAGCTCTTTTAGTTTTTTCTGACAATTCAAACTAATCACCATTTAAAATGCTGGTGACACAACTTGATTGACTACTCCTATTCGTACTACTCACGCTAATCAACCCCTAACTGCTCATTATTTTTCATGTTGCCTGCCAGTACTCACTCTAGCCAATCTAGCCATCCCAACCATCCTGTTTCCGATACACGTCTGACTCAATTAACAGAGTGGTTAGCCAGCTTGCGTTCTCCTAAATTACAAATAACCACTATCAGGCCCGCATCTTCCGATGCCAGCTTCCGTCGTTATTTTCGTTTAGAAGCTGAAGATGGACAGAGTTATATCGCCATGGATGCCCCGCCTTTGCAAGAAGATGTGCGCCCCTTTATTGCCGTGGCCAAACTTTTCGCCGCTAGCAATTTGTCGGTACCGCAAATTCTTGCGCAAGATGTGGAAAACGGGTTCTTATTGTTATCTGACCTGGGAACGGTGACGTATTTATCGCAACTGAATAAGCTGACTACGCTGATCGAACCGGTTACACCTATCAATAACGATGAGGTCAATCAGCACAATAACGCTCTACTTTCTCAATGCTCAAGATTGTATTTAGACGCCATCGACGCCTTGATTATGTTGCAAGTACACAGCCAACCTGATGTATTGCCGGAATACGATCGCACCTTGCTGCAACGTGAATTGATGTTGTTTCCCGATTGGTATATCAAACAGCATTTGGGCATCACGCTATCCGATGCGCAAACAGCAATGTTGAATCAAGTATTCGACACCTTGCTAGCCAATAATTTGGCGCAACCACCTGTCTTTGTTCACCGCGATTATCATGCTCGCAACTTGATGGTATTGGATGCTGGCAATCCCGGCATCCTCGATTTTCAGGACGCCGTGTATGGGCCAATTACTTACGACCTCGTTTCCTTACTAAAAGATGCCTACATCCACTGGGAAGAAGAGCTGGTGCTGGATTGGGTCATTCGCTATTGGGAACGCGCTAAGCGAGCCGGACTGCCAGTGCATCCCGAATTCGATGCGTTTTATCGCGATTTTGAATTCATGGGCATGCAACGCCATCTCAAAGTCCTCGGCATCTTTGCGCGTTTGTACCACCGTGACGGCAAAGAGGCTTACTTGAAAGACATACCGCTCGTCATGCATCACGTCCGCAAAACTGCCATGCGTTACAAAGCGCTTAATCCTTTGCTGAAACTGCTCGATGCCATCACACCAGTGAGTGAGCAGGAAAAAGTGCAGGTCGGTTATACCTTCTAATCACAAAAAAACTATGAAAGCCTTCATCTTTGCCGCTGGCCGAGGCGAGCGGATGCGTCCGCTGACCGACACTTGCCCCAAACCTTTATTAAAAGTACGTGGCAGGCCGCTGATTGTTTGGCATATTTTGAATCTGGTGCGTGCGGGGATTACTGACATCGTGATCAATCATGCGCATCTTGGTGACATGATCGAGGCAGCGCTGGGAAATGGCGCGCAGTTTGGTGCCAGCATTATGTATTCAGCCGAAACAGTGGCATTAGAGACAGCAGGCGGTATTGCGCAGGCGCGGCATTTGTTAGGAGACGAACCTTTCGTTGCGATTGCCGCTGACATTTACTGCCCGCATTTTGATTTTGAACAAGTCAAACATGCGTTGGAAGACAACGATATGTGGGGCAATCCGATTCCAATCGATCAGCGTGATTTAGCTTGGCTATATCTGGTTAAAAATCCCGCACATCATCCCGAAGGCGATTTCGCCTTGCATAGTTTTGCTATCAGCAATGAAGGCACACCACGCTTCACCTTTTCTGGCATCGGAGTGTATCGGCCTGAAATGTTCGATACCGTCAAAGTAGGTACGTCCGCTAAATTAGCGACCTTGATTCGCGAATACGCCACGCAAAGCCGAATTGGCGGTGAAGTTTATCGCGGTGCATGGACTGACGTGGGCACTGTAGAGCGTCTGGCACAACTCAATTTCCCCTTTCAAGCAAAAGGGCAAGGAAAACTATCATGACACCTTACGCAACCCGCCGCGCACGCCTCATCTCGCACATGCAATCCCAAGGAGGCGGTGTCGCCATCATCCCGACCGCTGAGACTGCGGCGCGTAACAGTGATTCTGATTACCCTTATCGGCACGATAGTTATTTCTACTACTTATCCGGCTTTACTGAACCAGACGCGGTGATCGTACTAGTCGCAGGTGGAAACAACAGCTCCCCACAAACCTTGCTATTTTGCCGCGACAAAAATCCAGAACGTGAAATCTGGGACGGCTTTCGCTACGGGCCAGAAGCCGCACGTACTACTTTTGGCTTTGATGCTGCTTATTCGATCGATGCCTTAAATAGCGAAATGGCAAAATTGCTGGCCAATGCGCCAGCCTTATTTGCTCCGCTAGGCAGCAGCGCCAAACTGGACGCGCAAATACAAGGTTGGCTACAAGCAGTCAGACAGCAATCCCGCATTGGCGTCAGCGCTCCCACGGCAATGCACGATGTTTACACCATCTTGAATGAAATGCGCTTATTCAAAGATGAGAATGAAATCGCGCTCATGCAAAGAGCAGCCGACATTTCCGCCGAGGCGCATAACCGCGCCATGCGATTCACTCAGCCTGGCATGTATGAATATCAAATTGAGGCCGAACTACTACATGAATTCCGCCGCAATGGGGCGCAATTCCCCGCCTACACACCCATTGTTGCCAGCGGCGCGCACGCTTGCGTGTTGCATTACAACGCTAACAATGCTCAATTAAAAGATGGCGATTTGATTCTGATCGATGCCGGCTGCGAATTCGATAGCTACGCAGCGGACATCACCCGCACTTATCCCGTTAATGGTAGGTTTTCCGGCCCGCAAAAAGCGCTGTATGAACTTGTGTTAGCCGCCCAACATGCGGCGATTGCCACCGCCATACCAGGCAAACGCTATAGCGAAATCCA
>CAZMPS010000141.1:0-4960 GCA_964568305.1 uncultured Burkholderiaceae bacterium | reverse complement strand
GGTGTAAGTCACTTTGCTGCTGGATGCAGCTTGTATGCCTACTGCCGGATTGAATTTACCCGGACCGTGATAGAGCACCGGGTCGGCTTCTGCTAATTTGTAACCCTGTCCTTTTTTGGTAACCACGTGCAAAAACTGCGGGCCTTTTAATTGCTTCAAATTTTGCAGCGTAGGGATTAAAGAATCCAAATCATGGCCATCAATCGGGCCAATGTAATTGAAGCCAAACGCTTCAAACATAGTCGCAGGTACCACCATGCCTTTGGCGTGCTCTTCAAAACGTCGCGCCAATTCCAACACTGGTGAAGGCAAGACGGATTTACCAACGCTCTTGGCAGCAGCATAAAACTGTCCCGACATCAAACGTGCCAAGTAGCGATTCAAGGCACCGACTGGTGGTGAAATTGACATATCGTTGTCATTCAAAATCACCAGCAAATCGGTGTCTTCATGCACACCAGCGTTGTTCATCGCCTCAAACGCCATGCCTGCTGTCATGGAGCCATCGCCGATTACGGCAATCGCATGTCTTTGTTCACCTTTAGTTTTAGCTGCTTGCGCCATGCCAAAAGCCGCAGAAATCGAGGTCGATGAATGCGCGGTGCCGAAATTATCGTATTTACTTTCCGAACGTTTAGGAAAACCCGAAATGCCATCCATTTGACGCAAGGTAGCCATTTGATCACGCCGCCCTGTCAAAATCTTGTGCGGATAAGTTTGATGGCCGACATCCCAAACGATGCGATCTTCTGGTGTATTAAAAACGTAATGCAGAGCAATCGTCAGCTCAACCGTACCTAAATTGGAAGATAAATGGCCACCAGTTTTGGACACGGAATCAATCACAAATTGGCGCACAGCATCCGCCAGCAAGGGTAATTGCGCGCGCGTCAATTTACGCACGTCGGCAGGACTATCGATCGTATTCAGTAAATTCATTTTTTAAGCCTTCCGCTGCACAACAAAATCAGCGAGTTCACGCAAGCGCTGTGCTTTCTCTCCAAATGGCATCAGCGCTTGATGCGCATCCTGGCGTAATTTTTCGGCCAAGGCAATGGAAGGTGCCAAACCTAAAATCGACACATAAGTCGGTTTGTTATCCTGCGCATCTTTGCCTGCTGTTTTTCCCAACATCGTGGAGTCAGCTGTGACATCCAACACATCATCGACAACTTGAAATGCCAAACCAATTGCATCAGCATACGCATCCAGCGCAATGATTTCAGCCGTTGATAAATTCTTTCCACTCATCGCACCTAACAAGACAGATGCACGCAGTAAAGCACCCGTTTTTAAGCGGTGCATGCGTTCCAATTCTTGCTGGGAAAGGTGCACGCCGACGCTATCCAAATCAATCGCTTGCCCACCGCACATGCCATACGATCCCGCTGCTTGGGCTAACACACGCAACATCGCTAAACCATTCACATCATCGTCAGACAAACTAGTAGATAAAGTCAAAAAGGCCTGTGCCTGCAAAGCGTCGCCGACCAGCAAGGCAGTGGATTCATCATATTGCACATGCACCGTCGGCTTGCCACGCCGCAGTGCATCATCATCCATACAAGGCATATCGTCGTGCACCAAAGAGTACACATGGATCATTTCCAATGAGGCCGCACACGCAGCCAACAACGCAGGTTTGGCATCAAACAAATCGCCAGCGGCAAACACCAATAAAGGCCGCACCCGTTTACCGCCGCCCATGACGGCATAACGCATGGCTTGGTGTAAACGTGACGGCAAGTCTGTGCTCGCTGGCAAACACGCATCCAGCGTTTTTTCCATATCAGCTTGGATAGTTTCCATCCAGGCAAAAAATGCCTGCGACTGCAGCTTTGACTGTGCTTGCCTCATTCTTCGGATTCCTCACTATGCGCAGAAAATGGCTTCAGCATCTCGCCTTCCAATATCTTAATTTGATGCTCCACCTTGTCTAACTGTGCTGCACAATATTTGACGAGTTCCGAACCACGTTTATACGCTGCGATCGAAGCCTCCAAAGGCAAATCGCCCGCTTCCATTTGGGTGACCAATCGCTGCAACTCTATCGTGGCTTGTTCGAATGAAAGACCTGAAATCGCTTGATCTTGATCCGTAGCGGGCGGTTTTTTTTGCATAAAAATAACAGGAGTAATAAGGCGGCAAAAATTTAACCCACCATTTTAAAACAAACTCCCCAAATATATTTTTTAAGTTCACTTCCGTTCAGAGCAATTGCATTAAGTACATGATGTGTAAGCATATAAAAAAGCGGGTTCTCAACCCGCCTCACAAAAACTTGAATGCTGATTAGATTACCAGTGACTAAAACCTGGACAAACTGAACATTCTTCTTTTGAATCTCCCCATTGCACCCAACCACCAACCATACCAGCTGCACCCAAAGGAGTCTCTGTAGGTGCAGCACATCTGTCTTTCAATTCACCACAAGCGCTATTTTTCATTTTCCCTAAACATGTGCTTTTATCAACATCGCTGATTGTGATACCAGCTTTTTTAATTTTCAATTTTTTATTTTCTGCTTCGGAATACTCTAATGCTGTTTTAGCTGCATTTGGCGCTGCTTTCATTACATGTAATCTGCAATCTTTGAGAGTGGCAGCATGCGCGCCTGACATCAATAATGCTGTGATCAATGTCGCTACTAATTTCATTTTCATAATATCCCCGTAATAGTCAAGTTATACGTAAAATCATTAATTTATTTAGCAATTTAACAATATTGCGATAAGAGATTAGCAGACGAAAAGGTGTTGCGTCAATGCAATTGACGATGATTATTGTGTAGAGCCTTTTGCAAAATGTTATTTGATTGAATTCCTGAAGAATTGTTTGGTGAAACCATCCGAAAATACAATTAATACACCTTAACTAATGAGCCTTATCCAACATCATAAATGCTTGATATATAATTATCGGTTATGTAAAAAATTACACACCATACTCTTCATACTATTTATGCACTCTCTATCAGGGGTGAATGAAAATGTCTAATTTGGCTATATGCACCACGCTTGAAGAAACCTGCGAACAACTTCCCGTCCACGCTTACTTTGATGTCGCTCTGCTAAGACGCGAAATGCAACAGCTTTTTCACACCGGACCACGTTACGTCGGCCATCAACTCATGGTGCCTGAAATAGGCGACTTCGCTGCACTTGCCTCTGAAAATGAAGGCCGGATGCTAGTGCGTGATCAAAATGGGATTTCTTTAATTTCCAATGTCTGCCGTCATCGCCAGGCAAAAATGTTCAATGGCCGTGGCAATACCAATCACATCGTCTGTCCGCTCCATCGCTGGACCTATGATTTAAAAGGCAATTTGATGGGTGCGCCACACTTCAAGGAAACGCCTTGTCTCAACTTATCCAATACGCCATTGCAAAATTGGAATGGTTTGTTGTTTGAAAAAAACAGCTACGACGTCAAGCAAAAAATGGCTGACTTACGTGTCACTCAAGATATTAATTTTGATGGCTACATGCTAGATCACATTGAAATCCACGAATGCAATTACAACTGGAAGACTTTTATCGAAGTGTATCTAGAAGACTATCATGTCGAACCCTTTCATCCCGGCTTGGGCAGTTTTGTCAGCTGTGACGATTTGCGCTGGGAATTTGGCGAAGACTACAGCGTACAAACTGTAGGCGTACACAAAGAGCTACGCAAATCAGGCTCGCCTGCTTATCAAAAATGGCAAGAGCAAGTACTTAAATATCGTCATGGTGTCGTACCACCTTATGGCGCAATCTGGCTAACGCTGTATCCCAATATCATGGTTGAGTGGTATCCGCACGTGTTGGTTGTTTCGACGTTATGGCCGGATGGGCCGCAAAAAACCAAGAACGTAGTGGAATTTTATTACCCTGAAGAAATCGTGCTGTTTGAACGTGAATTCATCGAAGCCGAACGTGCCGCCTATATGGAAACATGTATCGAGGATGATGAAATAGGACTACGCATGGATGCTGGCCGTCGCATTTTGATGGATAAAGGGTTGAACGAAGTTGGACCATATCAATCTCCAATGGAAGATGGCATGCAACATTTTCATGCCTGGTATCGAAAACATATGGCGAAAATTTAATCGTTACGCTAGCTATGTACACCACACTGATTTCCGCTACCGAACTAGCACAACATGCCGAACAAGAAAACTGGATCGTGATCGATTGCCGTCACGATCTAGCCAATCCCGATGCAGGACGTGCTGCTTACCATGCTGGACACATTCCACAAGCCCGTTTTGCGCATTTGGATCAGGATCTTTCTGGCGCCAAAATTGATGCTGACGGAAAATTCCACGGTCGCCACCCACTACCAGAACCCGCTACATGGATACAAACGCTACGCGCCTGGGGCGTCAATCACGACTCGCAAGTCATCGCTTACGATGCGCAAGGTGGCATGTTTGCGGCGCGTTTGTGGTGGCTATTGCGTTGGGTTGGGCACGCTTCAGTCGCAGTGTTGGATGGTGGATTACCAGCATGGCAAGCACAAGGTTTGCCTCTTGTAAGGTCATCAGTATCAGCTATTGGTGAAGGCGACATTACGCAAAAACCTACCTTGGTTACAACCGTCAACGCTGAAGATGTTGTCATCAATTTATCCAGCAAAACGCACACTTTACTAGACGCTCGCACGGCTGATCGCTTTCGGGGAGAAAACGAGACTATCGACCCAGTTGGCGGTCATATTCCTGGCGCCAAAAATCGCCCTTTCAAAGACAATTTACGCCCAGATGGTTGCTTTAAATCGGCGGTGAAATTGCGCAAAGAATTTTCCACCCTACTCACCACAGCAGATCATGCCATCATGCAATGTGGATCGGGTGTCACGGCTTGTCACAATTTGCTTGCATTGGAAATTGCTGGAATGCCAGGAGCGGCGCTTTATCCAGGTTCATGGAGTGAGTGGTGTTCTGACAAAAACAAACCAATTGCGACTGGCGATT
>CAZMPS010000140.1:0-4981 GCA_964568305.1 uncultured Burkholderiaceae bacterium | reverse complement strand
CAAGGAATCAATACCAGCATGCATCCCGCTATGACGCCCGACTTAGACAATGGCTCTGTAATGCGCCAAAACACTTGCCAAGGCGTGGCAACAAGATCAGCTGCCGCCTCCATAATACGATGATCCATCTTGACCAAATTGGCATACAGCGGCAGCACCATGAAAGGCAAATACGCATACACCATGCCCAGCAAAAGCGAAAACGGCGTATGCATCATCGCTAATGGCGCTTGTATCAATCCCAAGCTCATGAGCAGATGATTGAGTATTCCATCGTTCGCCAATATCCCTTTCCAGGCATAAATTCGCAGCAAAAAAGACGTCCAAAACGGCAGCATCACCAACATCATCAGCATCGGCCTATACACTGCTTTGGCACGCGCCATGAAGTAAGCAAAGGGATAGGCAATCAACAAGCACAACAACATAGTAATCACCGCGTATTTAATAGAACTTAAATACGTCAGCAAATACAGTTGATCTTGCGCCAGAAAGAGATAGTTGCTAATTCTGACCTTCAACACCAACAAACCATCGACATAAGACCAAATACCACCACCAAGACCGGACACGAAAACGCCACTGGCGGTTTCCATATCGGTCACGCTAATTTTGAAAATAATCAGAAAAGGTAACAAAAAGAACAATGCCAACCAGGCATAAGGCAAGCCAATCACGACATGGCGATTGCTTGGGTAAAGTTTTTGCCACCATGTAGGCTGCAGGATATTGTTCTTCATTGCGTCAACACCACCACGTCTTCCGCATGCCAACTGGCGACCACGCGGTCACCCCGTTGCGGCAAATAAGGTACATGCCTAACAGCATTCATCAGTGCGACTTTTAATACCATGCCACTAGCCAGTTTGATGTGATAAACGGTATGGCTGCCTAGGTAAGCCAGTGAGATCACTTCGCCCACCACGCAATTTGCACCCATATCCGCCTCGGACTCAACGTCCATACGCAAGGCAATTTTTTCTGGTCGTATACCCAACGATACATTCGTGCCGACGCTAGCATTAATGGCGCAAGCAAACTCATGCTGGCATTCTGGTGAAGTGACTCGGGCATGCGTCGCATCACTCAAAGTCAAGGTACCGCCAAACACGTTCAGATTACCGATGAAATCCGCCACAAAACGGCAGTTCGGCGTTTCATAAATCTCATGCGGCTTGCCGAGCTGCAAGATGCGCCCTTCGTGCATGACAGCAATCCGGCTTGCCATGCTCATCGCCTCTTCCTGATCGTGCGTCACCATGACGCAGGTCACGCCGACTTGTTCGATGATGTTCACCAACTCGGTTTGCGTTTGTTCACGCAATTTTTTGTCCAAAGCACCCAAAGGTTCATCGAGTAATAGCAATTGCGGTTTTTTCGCTAAGCTACGCGCCAATGCGACGCGTTGTTGTTGGCCGCCGGATAATTGGTGTGGCTTGCGTTTACCATAAGCTTGTAATTGCACCAGCGCCAGCATTTTTTCAACGATTTCAGCGATCTTGTCCTTGTGCATCCCGTCACGGCGCAAGCCAAATGCGATGTTGTCCCACACCGATAAATGCGGGAACAAGGCATAAGATTGAAACATCATATTGATCGGTCTTTGATAAGGCGGCACGCCTACCATATCAACGCCTTGTAGCAAAATCTGACCAGCAGTCGGTGTTTCAAAGCCTGCCAACATGCGTAGCAAAGTCGATTTACCGCAGCCAGAACTGCCCAACAAGGCAAAAATTTCTCCCCGCTGAATAGCAATCGATACATCATTGACTGCCCGCACGCCATCAAATGTCTTACACAGATTTTGTATTAGTAACAATGGCTCTTCCAATGAAGTTTGCATCATGATCACAATCCTGTTTTGAACTTGGTATAAATACGCGTCATGACCCGACGGATATCTGGGGGTAACACTTCCGGCACGGTCATTTTCTTTTTATCTGCATCGGACAAAAAGATCGTTTTGTTTTGCGCAATATCTTTTTTAACAAATGGCAAGCTAGCCGCATTCGGGTTAGCGTAAAAAACCTTGTTACTCAAACTGGCATGCACTTCTGGACGCAGAATGTAATTGATAAACCGATGGGCATTCTCAGGATGCGGTGCATCTTTTGGGATCACCATAGTGTCAAAGGAAAAACTAGCGCCAGTGATGGGAATTAAAGCTCGGATTTTGTGACCATTCTTGGCATCAATCGCACGCTGTCTGGCGATATTAATGTCACCGGACCATCCCAAAGCCAGGCAAATCGAACCATTTGCCATATCATTGATATACGAAGAAGAGCTGAATAATGTCACGTAAGGACGTATAGCCTGCAGCAACTTTCCGGCTTCTTGATAATCCGCAGCAGTTCTGGAGTAAGGAGCTTTGCTGACATACTTTAAAGCAGCAGGGAAAAGTTCTGACGGCGAGTCCAATAAAGAAACCCCACAAGATTTCAGTTTCGATACGTATTGCGGGTTAAACAATAACTCCCAAGCATTGTCCGGCATGGGCATGGTTCCCAAAGCGGCTTTTACTTTATCGAGATTGATCCCAAGCGTGGTGTAACCCCATAGCCATATCACAAAATAGTTGTGCTGAGGATCCAACTTGGCAATTTGCGCCTGAATAGCTGGATCAAGATTGGTCAGATTGGGTAATTGGTTTTTATCGAGCGGGCGCAACAAATCGCTATCAATTTGCATCTTGGCCCAGTTGGAAGACGGCACCACGATGTCATAACCGCTTCTACCAGCCAATAATTTTGCATGCAGCACTTCGTTGCTATCAAAATTGTCGTAATGCACCTTAATACCGGTTTCTTTTTCAAAATTCTTGATGGTATCGTCAGCAATGTAATCCGACCAATTGTAGATATTGAGAACTTTTTCTTCTTTGGATGCAGGGCTAGTGACCGCTGCGGTAGAAGTAATACCAATAGGAAGGGTGAGAAAGAACGCAACGGCGGATATGGCTACGTATTTGGTGTATTTAACGCATTGATGGAATGGCAATTTCCGTGCTGCAAATATTGTTATAAATATCGTTATAAATATTATTGTAAGTATCAACGTGGAGATTGATCTTAAAGTTAATGCCATATCAAGTCCTTTTAAGGTCTTTTTAAGGTAAAGGCGGATTTTAAATCCGCCTTTACGATCCACACAGCTGATTATTTACACCGCTTCGCGCGCTGCCTTCTTGCGATCATTTTCTTTCAAATGACGCTTGCGCAAACGAATGCTCTTCGGTGTGATTTCAACCAATTCATCATCGGCAATAAATTCCACTGCATATTCCAAAGACAAAGCAATCGGTGGTACCAAACGCACTGCCTCATCGGTACCAGAAGAACGAATATTGGTCAATTGCTTACCTTTAATTGGATTCACCACCAAATCATTGTCACGTGAATGAATACCGATAATCATGCCCTCATACACGGGATCGTTATGACTGACGAACATACGGCCACGATCCTGCAATTTCCAAATCGCATACGCCACTGCCGCGCCATCATCCTGTGAAATCAACACGCCATTGCGACGGCCGCCCATGTCACCCTTGGAAGGATCGACTGCGGCATATTCATCAAACACATGACTCATCAAACCAGTACCACGGGTCAAGGTCATAAATTCGCCTTGGAAACCAATCAAACCACGCGCAGGAATGCGGTATTCCAAACGAACACGGCCTTTGCCATCTGGTTGCATATCTTGCAAATCACCACGACGACGCCCCAATTCTTCCATCACACCACCTTGATGGTCTTCTTCTACGTCGACGCTCAATAATTCATATGGTTCTTGACGCACGCCATCCACCATTTTGAATACCACGCGTGGACGCGATACAGCCAACTCAAAGCCTTCACGACGCATGGTTTCGATCAAAATCGTCAAATGCAACTCACCGCGACCGGAGACTTCAAACACAGTGTCATCATCAGTCGGTGCAACGCGCAGAGCAACGTTGGCTTTCAACTCTTTTTCCAGGCGATCTCTTAACTGACGGCTGGTTACAAACTTGCCTTCCCGTCCAGCCAAAGGTGAGCTATTCACCATGAAGTTCATGGTCAAAGTTGGTTCGTCCACAGTCAACATTGGCAAGGCTTCTGGCGTATCGACTGCACAAACTGTACTACCGATACCAATGTCTTCAATTCCATTGATTAAGACGATATCACCGGCCATTGCCTCATCTACCAACACACGATCCAAGCCTTTGAAATTCAATACTTGGTTAATACGTCCTTTGAAAGGCGTGGAATCTGGTCCATTCAAAACCAACACGTCTTGCAATGCTTTGACGCGACCACGATTGATACGACCGATACCAATTTTGCCAACATAAGAAGAGTAATCCAAGGAGGTAATTTGCAACTGCAACGGACCATCTGGATTGTCATCACGCACAGGAACGTGCTGCAAAATAGCATCAAACAAAGGCTTCATATTGCCTTCACGCACTTCCGCATCGCGGCTAGCGTAACCGTTCAACGCAGAAGCAAATACCACAGGGAAATCCAACTGTTCTTCCGTTGCACCTAACTTATCAAACAATTCAAAAGTTGCATTGATGACCCACTCTGGACGTGAACCTGGACGGTCAATCTTATTAATCACAACAATAGGTTTCAAACCCAGCGCCAACGCTTTACGTGTGACGAAACGGGTTTGCGGCATCGGGCCTTCGGCAGCATCCACCAACAACAAAACACTGTCCACCATCGACAATACGCGCTCAACTTCACCACCAAAATCGGCATGACCTGGAGTATCGACGATGTTGATATGGGTGCCTTCATACTCAACCGCACAATTCTTGGACAAAATCGTAATCCCGCGCTCTTTTTCAAGATCATTGGAATCCATCACGCGATTATCAACATGTTGATTTTCGCGGAAAGTGCCAGATTGACGGAGCAATTGATCGACCAAAGTGGTTTTGCCATGATCGACGTGGGCAATGATGGCGATGTTACGAATAGCG
>CAZMPS010000139.1:0-5008 GCA_964568305.1 uncultured Burkholderiaceae bacterium | reverse complement strand
CTGCCTTATCATCGTAATGTGCCCATTTACTCAAAAAGGGGACATTACTACTTTGCAGAAAAGGGGACATTTCTATTTAGCGTTGACACAACAAATTTCCAACCTTGCTGAAATTAGATGCTTCCTTTACAATCGCCTACCATTTCATTTCACGTGACTGGCGAAAAACCGGTATCAAAGCTGGTCAAGGTGGGGTTCCACCGGGGAGCGTGAAAAATTTCCGCCGTTCGCCTGGGCAGCCCATATGTAAGTTACAAGACCAAGGCTGCTTGTCATGTCTGTTTTTCTTGACCCTCATTGCCTGCTAATCTTGCTGCTTCATATGGACACAGTTTTGTAAAGTCTGTGCATTGCATTTTTATACATAATCTATAAATAGGAGTTTGTATGTTTCAAAAAGATCACACGCTAGCCAATGTCGACGCTGAGTTATGGTCTGCGATTTTGCAAGAAAACACCCGCCAACAAGATCACATTGAATTGATTGCTTCGGAAAACTACACCTCGCCTGCTGTGATGCAAGCGCAAGGTTCGCAATTGACGAACAAATATGCGGAAGGTTATCCCGGCAAGCGTTATTACGGTGGTTGCGAAAATGTGGATATCGTCGAGCAATTAGCGATTGATCGGTTGAAACAATTGTTTGGCGCTGAAGCGGCCAATGTGCAGCCAAATTCTGGTTCACAAGCCAACCAAGGTGTGTTTTTCTCCGTCTTAAAACCAGGCGACACCATCATGGGGATGTCTTTGGCGGAAGGCGGTCATTTGACCCATGGTATGGCGCTGAATATGTCTGGTAAATGGTTCAATGTCGTGTCTTATGGCTTGAATGAGAAAGAAGAAATCGATTACGAAAAAATGGAAAGCTTGGCGCGTGAGCACAAGCCTAAGTTGATTATCGCTGGTGCATCAGCGTATTCCTTGCGCATTGATTTTGAGCGTTTTGCCAAGATCGCCAAAGAAGTGGGTGCATATTTCATGGTGGATATGGCGCATTACGCTGGTTTGATCGCCGCTGGCGTGTATCCGAATCCTGTACCGTACGCTGACTTTGTCACATCAACCACGCATAAATCTCTGCGTGGCCCACGTGGTGGCATCATTTTGATGAAAGCTGAACATGAAAAAATCATCAATTCAGCAATTTTCCCAGGTTTGCAAGGCGGACCTTTGATGCATGTGATTGCTGGTAAAGCCGTTGCGTTCAAAGAAGCATTGGCGCCAGAATTTAAGATTTATCAGCAACAAGTGGTCAAAAATGCTGATGCCTTGGCCAAAGCCTTGATCGCTCGTGGTTTGCGCATTATTTCTGGTCGTACTGAATCGCACGTGATGTTGGTCGATTTGCGTGCAAAAAATATTACAGGTAAGGCAGCGGAAGCCATCTTGGGTTCGGCGCACATGACCTGTAATAAAAACGCGATTCCCAACGATCCAGAAAAACCATTCGTCACATCCGGCATCCGCTTGGGTAGCTGCGCCATGACCACTCGTGGTTTTAAAGAAGCTGATGCCACCTTAGTCGGGAACTTGATCGCTGACGTGTTGGATCATCCAAACGACGCCAGCGTAATTGAACGTGTCAAAGCTCAAGTCAAGCAATTGACCGATGCTTATCCGGTTTATGGCTGATTGAGTTTCGCTATCATTAATCATCATTGAATTACGATGAGATGTCCTTTTTGCCATCATATTGACACGCAAGTCTCTGACACGCGTGTCTCTGAAGAAGGCGACACGATCCGTCGTCGCCGTCGTTGCGCTAACTGCGATAAGCGTTTTACCACCTACGAACGCGTCGAATTGATTATGCCCTCCGTGATCAAAAAAAATGGCAACCGCACCGAGTTCGATCCCAAAAAACTGCAAGCCAGTCTTATGCTGGCTTTGCGCAAACGCCCAGTTCCGACCAAAGCAATTGATGAAGCGGTACAACACATCGAAGAAAAAGTCCTATCCAGCGGTGAGCGTGAAATTGAATCTGGTTTCATCGGCGAATTAGTCATGGCCGAGTTAAAACGGTTAGATAAAATCGCGTATATCCGTTTTTCATCCGTCTATCGGCGTTTTGAAGATGTGGCGGAATTTCAGGCGGTGATTGCAGAATTTGTGAATTCGCCGGATCGGAAGAAATAAAGTAGTAGGGTGTGAAGCGCAACGCATTACACCTTCATCGATGCCTGTATACGGCACAATTTGTTGCGCTTATTGATGCCTAGGTGATTAACATCAATTTGATCCCAACCAAACATCGTTCGGTTAGCGATTGTCTAAACCAAAGCCCAAATTTATTCTGTCCCTTTCTTTAATCGAGGTTGTGGATGAAGGGCTATACCCTGATTGAAACACTGGTGGTGACAGCATTGCTGGCAATCGTGCTGGCCATGGCGATGCCCTCCATGCGCCAGGTGGTGGCGGAAAACCGTTTGTCTAGTCATGTAAATGAATTGATTGCAGCTAATTTGTTGGCGCGTTCGGAGGCGATTGCTTGTGGATGTCTGGTGACGATTTGCCGTAGTGTGAATGCGGAGTTTGGCAGCAATGCGTGTAGTACGCAGGCGAGTGGTGATCGTGACGCCAGTGATTGGGCGGTGGGTTGGTTGGTGTTTATGGAGAACAGCACAGCGTCGGCAGGGTTGGGTGTGGCGGATGTTGGGGAGAAGATTTTGCTGCGTCATGCGGCGTTGCCTGGGAAAACGCATAGTGTGGCTTCGGCTAAAAAGATTAGCTACAACGGAACCGGTGAGCCAATAGGATCGGCGACTGGCGTGCATTTTATTTTCAATGTGGATGGGGCGATGAATCGTATTGTATGCATTACGCGTACTGGGCGTATCAGGGTTGTTTTGAATGCAATCAAATGTAGTTAATCTAATTAATTTGATGACGCATTCTGCAATCCGAAAGAGAAGGCAAGCGCAATCCGGTGCGGGGATGTTGGAGGTGTTAATTTCTATCTTGTTGGTGTCATTTACTTTATTTGGTCTGGCTGGCTTGCAGGCATCAACTTTACGTTATCAAAAAATAGCGCATTTTCGTTCTTTGGCCAGTTTGTATAGTGGTGAAATGGCTGACAGAGTGCGCGCCAATGTGGCGGGGGCGATTGCTGGGCATTACAACTTTGCATCGACTGCTTATGCGGATGGCGCTGGCACCATGCCTGTTTGTCTTGTCGTGAATTTGTGTACGCCAGCGGAGGTGGCGGCGCTGGATGTCTATCAATGGCGCGTCAATCTTGGACGTGGCATGGCGGGTGGCTGGGGTGAGATTTCCGGCAATGTAGTGGATGGTTTCATGATCCGGGTGTATTTCAGGGAAATAAACAAAAAAGACCAAAGCTTGGATCCGCAGTGCAGAGCCGCTGCTTTAAATGTAGTGACCGATCAGGATGTTCGTTGCTTCGTCACTTTTTTTCTTCCATGATTGCGTTTTTCCCGTCGTTCTCGCGGGTTTGGGTAGGAATCCAGCGTCTTTCCTTGTTTGCAGTTAAAAGATATTGGATCACCGACTAAAGCACTCCGGGATGATGAATGTAGATGTAAAGATTAACTAATATGAATCAAGTAAGCACAATGCACAAACAAGGTTACACACTAATCGAAATGATGATCTCCATCGCGCTAGGATTGATCATCATTTTATTCGTTAGCAATGTGTATTTAAGCAGCAAGGAAAGTTATCGCATCAACCAGGATTATGCCCAATTGATGCAGGATGGACGGGCTGTGATGGCTTTGCTTGGTCGAAATTTGGTGCAGGCTGGATTTGGTAATCCGGTCGGGTTGGGTGATCCGACTACATCGAATGCGGCGTTGAGCACGGATTTTAATTACCCCGTGACGACACCTGCGCGGCGAGCCTTTAGCTCTTGTGACAATGGCTTTGCACGTCTTTCTGATTTGAAGGATTTTTCATGTTCCACGAGTTCCGCCAACGCTGGCAGGACGGCGTTTCACGTTAGTTATCGTGGCGACAAGCTCAATACCAATAGCGGAGCAGGGACGGATTGCAATGGGCAAAAACCCTCTGTGACAGGGGATGTGTTGGTGAATCGTTTTTATCTGACTACCTCATCTGGTGCTACGACAAAAACACTTAATTGCCTGGGAAGTGGCAATACCGCCTTTGCGCAACCGTTGCTGAACAATGTGGAAGATATGCGTTTAACGTATGGAATCGATACCAACGGCGACCAAGTCGCAGATTATTTTGTAAACACAGCGACGGCGGCGCAAGCGGCGGGTGTGGATTTTAACAATGTCGTCAGCGTGGCGATATGTTTGCAAATCAGCAGCGCCAATTCGATTGCGCCTGTTGCCTCGCAATTATCCAAGCCGCAGGTTTTTACCGATTGCAATGGCATCAAACAAACATCTGCCGCTACCGATCGCAAATTGCACGCTGTGCTGAGTAGCGTGTTTACCTTGCGTAATCGCGTGGCCAGCAGTCTTATCGCCTACGAATAATGAGCAATATGCAAAGCACACAAAAAGGCGTGGTGCTGGCCATGGTGCTGATTTTTCTTGTCATCATGATGGCGCTGGGGATTGCCGCTGCACGAAATGCGACTTTGGAAGAAAGAATAGCTGGCAATTTTCGTAGCCAGCAACTGGCTTTTCAGGCAGCGGAGCAGGCTTTGCGCTTTTGTGAAACGCATATTCAAGCCGGCTCAGCCAGCGCATTGGCGGCGGGTGTGACGTTCCATGATCCAGGACCGATATCGGGTGGAGCGAATGATGGCAAAGAGTATTGGGAAGTCGAATCTTTTTGGAAGGATGATGCTTTCTCTACTCCTTTACCTGTATTGGTGGTACAAAATGCCAATGGTCTTAGCGACCCACTTGATGTTCGACCACGCTGCATAGTGGAGCAAATGGATGTGTTGTTTAGCCCATTGTCAATCGATCAAAAAGATGCAAAAGCGCAATTTCGCATCACTGCACGTGGGGTTGGTAGTCATGCCAACAGCGTTGTATTGTTGCAAAGTTATTTGGTACTGTGATGAAGT
>CAZMPS010000138.1:0-5031 GCA_964568305.1 uncultured Burkholderiaceae bacterium | reverse complement strand
AAAGCCTTAGCCTCTTGCGCCGCTTGCTCTTCTTTTGCAGCCTGTGCAGCTTGCGTCTCTTGCAAATCTTTAGCTTCTTGCGCCGCTTGTCCGTGATCGTCCTTCATCTCCTGCACTGATTGCCCCTGACTCGGAACACCTAGTGCATCCTGCTCAGTTTGTGTGGTTGCAGATTCCACCGATTCAACAACATCCACTTTACGAGATGCCTTTGACTCTGCTTCCAATTCAAATCCAGCATGCACTGCGACAGACAACATCAAAGTTGCCAAAAGCATGAATTTCCAGATTTTTAAATACATCCTTCCCCCAACAATTTATATAACTTTTTGAGTCACATCACTTATCAATCAACATCAATGATCGCCAGCCAACTTATTTACCCAAAAACGTACAAAACTCAATCAAATTACTTTAAAAAATGAGAAACTTAATGCCTCGCCATCAAACCAGGCCTTACACAAACTAAACCCCACTCGAAACAATAAAATAACTCGCCAAACGCTTAAATATACTCAATTATTTACAATCGAACCACGTTACATTTTCACATGCAAATGAGATAGAAGCAACAACATATACATCTAGTGCACAAAAACACACACAAAACCTTCAATTATGTTGTCAAACAATTACTTTTTATGAGGCATAACAAGAAAAATATATCAACTACGTAGCAGACATTCACTATACTCACCAAGTGCACATTGACATTACACTTAATTCTAGATAAATCAATAATGCTTCCTCCAAAAAACACACCAAATCTTTTACTTCCATCAAGACGTAACTATATGCAAGCCGCAGCAGGAGCACTCGCCTCATTATCCTTACCGTGCTTTGCAAAAATGTCGGATTTTTGGTCACAACCACGCGTATTGTGGCTATATCGACCCGATACAAGAGAAGTCGTTAAGGAAGTTTATTGGGCAAATGGAGCGCTTGTAATGCCTGGTTACCTTCGCATTTGCCAATTATTACGAGATATTCATGTCAATCGGGCTGTGCAGTTTGATATTGTGACATTAGATATAGTGCGTGGAGTATATGGATGGCTACAAAGTTTTGGCATCAATCAACCCATCATTGTGAATTCCGGCTATCGACATCCATCAACAAATGCAAATGAAGGTGGTGTGCGAAATAGTTTGCATACAATGGCGCGAGCAATTGATATCCGTATTCATGGCGTCAGCACAGAATCAATTGCACGCTTTGGCATGTATTTATCTGGCGGCGGAGTTGGATTTTATCCAGGGAAGCAATTTACTCACCTGGATCGCGGGAGAATCAGGTACTGGCGCGGTTAAACTATTTTACTACTTCATCACTCGATAACAAGGAATATATTTCTTCCCGGGCAATTTCATACGATGTTGCACTACAAAAGAGGATAGCAAAGCATCCATCGGCTCCATGATACTGGTATCACCATGAATTTCGAAATGCCCATGCTCTTCAATTGCGCGGATTCCCGTTTCTTTAACATTGCCAGCAACAACACCTGAAAATGCACGACGTAAATTAGCAGCCAGCAAATGCACTGGCTGATCCTTTTTCAATACAAGATTACGCATATTTTCATGACTGGGGATGAATGGCTTTTGAAATTCAGCGTCAATTTTGAGCAGCCAATTAAAATAATACGCATCTCCTTTTTCTTTACGAAATTCACGCACGGCCTTGATTCCTGACTGCATTTCTTCCGCCACTGCAACTGGATCATTCACAATGATCTTGTAGCGTCGTTGCGCCTCTGCACCCAAAGTAACACCAATGAAATAATCAATCTGCTTGAAATAATCCTGAGCGCTTTCCGGACCAGTGAAAATCAGTGGAAACGGCAATTCAGCATTATCTGGATGCAACAAAATACCCAGAATATATAAAATCTCCTCCGCTGTTCCGGCCCCTCCTGGGAACACAATAATCCCGTGACCAATACGTACAAATGCTTCCAAACGCTTTTCAATATCAGGCAGGATGACAAGATCATTAACAATAGGATTAGGGGATTCAGCTGCAATAATACCCGGCTCAGAAATACCTAAATACCTACCATCAGTGATACGTTGTTTGGCATGTCCAATGGTTGCCCCTTTCATCGGGCCTTTCATTGCACCTGGCCCGCAACCAGTACCAATATCAAAACCACGTAATCCAAGCTGATACCCGACCACTTTAGAATAATTGTATTCTTCACGTGTGATCGAATGCCCCCCCCAACACACTACCAAATGTGGTTGACGCATAGGACGCAGGATATTCGCATTACGTAGAATATGAAAAACGGAATCAGTCACACCATCGGGTGTGTCTAAATCAAATTTAGGGTTGTTATTGATTTCTTGATTCACGTAAAGCACGTCACGCAACACTGCAAACAAATGCTCATGAATTCCTTTGATCATCCTACCACCTACAAATGCACTCGCTGGCGCATTCTTGACTTCTAATTTGATGCCACGTTCACGCTGAATAATTTCAATATCAAAAGATGCATAGCGTTCCAATAATTCTTTGCCATCATCAATATCGATACCACAATTGAGCACCGCCAATGAACAATTGCGGAAAATACTATACAAGCCACCATGACTGGTATCTAGTAACTTAGCAACCTCCGCTTTGGACAAAATTTCCAAATGTCCGTCTGGAGAAATTTGTGCATTAATCACTTCGTATTTCATAAGTCCCCATTAATTATTTAATTAATTAATTATTTATTTAAATTTGAACTAGGCTTGCATGCAGCAGAATGATGACAGGATCATGCAATGCAAAAAGAGTGTGAGTGTGAACTTTTCTTGCAATCGAAGCAATCACAATCGACCAAAATCCATCAGGAGCGATACTGAAAAAGCTATTTTGTTTGTGCTCTAGTGGCCAGCGAGCGCAATACATGCGCGGCTGCCATCATGCCAAAACTGGCTGTTACAACCATGGATGAGCCAAACCCAGCACAATTTAAACCACTAATTCCGGCCTCTGCTCCTGGATTTACTGCGCATGCTTCCTTATTTTCCGGCAAGGTTAATGCTTCCATAGAAAATACAGCATCAATACCAAATTTACTTTTGCTACCGCGTGGAAAACCATGATGGGCGCGTAAACGCTTGCGTACTTTTGCCAACAATGGTTCTTGTTCTGTTTTAGCAAGATCGCGGATTTCAATTTTGCTTGGATCGATTTGCCCGCCAGCACTCCCTATTGTGATCAAAGGGATTGCATGCTGATGGCAATAAGCAATCAAGGCAATTTTGGCAGCCGTATCATCAATTGCATCAATCACATAATCATAATGACAGGATGAGGAGGAAGAAGCCATCATTTGAGTAAGATTCTCAGGCGTAATGAAATCCTCTATCGTTGTAACACGACAAGCAGGATTAATCTGCGCGATCCGCTCTGCCAAAGCGAGCACCTTCGCTTGACCAATGGTATGACTTAAGGCTTGAATTTGGCGATTGATATTCGATTCCGCCACATGATCTAAATCGATCAAAGTCAATTGTCCGATTGCACTGCGTGCCAATGCTTCCACCGCCCAGGAACCCACACCACCCACACCAATCACACATACGTGCGCGCCACGAAAACGCGCCAAACCGGCTTCGCCATATAAACGCGCAATTCCGCCAAAACGCCTCTCAGGGTCAAAATCATACGATTCATCTGGGTTAATCGGTAGCAAATTCGAAGACATAGTATTGATGCTGTATTGATATTAATAATTAAATAAAAATCTATTTCAAACAATGTAAAAACATTGTTCTAAACTTGGCAAGTTTAGGTGACACAACAAAAGCGCAATACCCTTGTAGCGGATGTGAACGAAAATAATTTTGATGATAGTCTTCGGCCTTGTAATATTTTTCTACGGCTGAAAGCGTGGTCACAATAGGTGCATCCCACACATTCGCCATTTCGGCCATGACTTGTTTCGCTATTTTTTGCTGCTCTTCCGTATGAAAATAAATTGCCGAACGATATTGTGTGCCGACGTCATTGCCTTGTTGGTTTAAGGTTGTTGGATCATGTATGGTAAAAAAGATCTCCAAAATCGTGCGATAAGTCACAATATTTGGGTCAAAGGTCAAATAAACCACTTCGGCATGTCCTGTCGTACCATGACAAACTTGCTCATAGGTAGGATGAGGAACATGACCTCCGGTGTAACCGGACTCGACGTGTTGCACACCGTTTACTTCCTGGTAAATGGCTTCCAAACACCAAAAACATCCACCACCTAAAGTTGCCATTTCCATCGTCATTGCATCACCTTGTTTTTATACTGCTTATATTGCATTCAGAATCACGAATTATTAATGAATAATCCCTCTACCAATAACCCCTCTACTCTTGCTACCCAATCAGGCGAATCCAACACGCAACAATTCCGACGTGCATTGTCACAATTTGCCACTGGTATCACCGTGATTACCACCCGACTTGCCGATGGTTCATTTTGGGGGTTAACCGCCAGCTCCTTTAATTCCGTCTCACTCACACCACCGCTTGTATTGTGGAGTCTATCCAACGAGGCCAGTAGTTTACCTATTTTCACTGGCAACTCGCATTATGTAATCAACATATTGGGCAGCCCCCAAAGCAAGTTGGCTGAGCAATTTGCACAACGCACCAAAAATCGATTTGAAGGCGTCGATTTTGACTTGTCACAAAACGGCCACCCTATTTTAAAAGGCGTATCAGCCTGGTTTGAATGCCGCAACCGCAGCCGTTATCCAGAAGGCGACCACGTTATTTTTGTTGGTGAAGTTGAGCATTGTGGCGTACACCCCCAAGCTGCTTTGGTATTTCACAATGGAGAATTGATTTCTATGCCAAACAATAAGTAATTAATAGTCAGTAATTAATGATCACTAATCAACAAAATCAACCGCGAAAACGATTAATTTCATCACGTGTTTCAAGCGCTACACGTCGCGCAGCCATAGAAAAATCCTCTGCTGCATTGGCTTTTGCATACAAAATCGCACGAGAAGAATTAATTATCATCCCAGCATTGAC
>CAZMPS010000137.1:2495-5046 GCA_964568305.1 uncultured Burkholderiaceae bacterium | reverse complement strand
TCTAAGACCTCAATCACGATGTCGGTGTTTTCCATGCTTTCTGCCGCTTTTTTGCGGGCAGCGTTCATATGGCCGGGGAACCATTGTATGGACATGTTGTCTATTTCCAGAGGGAATCAATAAAGGCGACATTTTAGCTGCCTTTGTGGGTTTTCATGATTGTCTTGTCGTTAACTGGATTTTTCTTCTTGCTTGCGCTACATTTTAATTCCTTCTCCCATCCCCCCTATAAGGAAGCGCTATGAAAGTCTCTGAAATTTTGCGGGTCAAAGGAAATATTTTATATACAGTCACGCCTGATACTTTGATGGTGGATGCGATCAATCTGATGGCAGAGAAAGACATTGGCTCTGTCATCGTGATGGAAAAAGGGGATTTGGTCGGGATATTGACCTTTCGTGAAGTGATCAATACTTTTCATCTCAACAAAGGTTTCAGCGTTGAAGGCCATGTCTATGTACGTGCGTATATGAACGATCGTCTGGTTACGGTGACATCAGAAATGGATGTCAAAGAAGCGTCGCAAATTATGTTGGAAAAACATGCGCGCTATTTGCCAGTGATGGATGCCAAGGTATTATCCGGCGTGATTTCATTTTATGATGTCGCCAAAGCCATGTTGGAAGCACAACATTACGAAAATAAAATGCTTAAAGCTTATATTCAAGACTGGCCAGTAGAGGTTGATGAATAAATGGTCGCCTAAAAAAATGCCTAACCCAATTACGTATCAAAATACGTATCAAAAATTTAATTAATCATTATTGAAAAAGAGTTATTTTGACTGCATTACCTCCCTCCAAATTAATCATTGCTTCGCGTCAAAGCCAACTTGCTATGTGGCAAGCAGAGCAAGTGCGTACGCAATTGTCGCAACTGTATCCACAATGTCAAATAGAAATTCTTGGCATGACCACCCGTGGTGATCAAATTCTTGACCGCACTTTATCCAAAGTGGGCGGCAAAGGCTTGTTTGTCAAAGAGCTGGAAGTGGCCATGGCAGAAGGGCGTGCTGATCTCGCGGTGCATTCATTGAAAGACGTGCCAATGACGTTGCCAGAAGGTTTTTCTCTGGCTGCTGTGCTGGAGCGCGAAGATGCGCGTGATGCCTTTGTTTCTAATCAATACGATAGCCTGGATGCTTTGCCGCAAGGTGCGGTGCTGGGTACCAGCAGCTTGCGACGTCAGGCCTTGATTGCCGCGCGTTATCCACATTTAAACATCCAACCTCTGCGCGGTAATGTGCAAACACGCTTGACTAAGCTGGATAAAGGGGAGTACGACGCTATTATTTTGGCAGTCGCAGGTTTGAAGCGTTTAGGATTGTCAGATCGCATTCGTATGCCATTGACACCAGAAGAAAGCCTGCCTGCCGCTGGGCAAGGTGCGATGGTGATTGAGATTTTGTCGCAGCGTGAAGACATGCTGCAATGGCTGGCACCACTACATCATTGGCAAACTGGGCAAGCGGTGACGGCTGAACGCACGCTTTCCAAAATATTCGGCGGTAGTTGCCAGGTTCCATTGGCAGCCTACGCCACTCTTCAAGGTGACGGAACGATGCGCTTGCGGGCCATGGTGGCAACACCAGACGGGCGGCGTGTGGCTACTGCCGATGTGCAGGGATTAATCAATACGCCTGAAGAGCTGGGCGCTTTAGCCGCAGATAATTTGAAGGCGCAGGACGCTGCTGCCATTTTGGCGACTTCTTAAATATGCTGAATCCCGTTGTCATCACGCGCCCGGTGGCGCAGGCTGTGACCTTGGCTGCACAGGTACAAGCGTTGGGGCGTGAGGCGGTTGTTTTTCCTTTGCTGGAAATCCATCCTTTGCTTAATCCTCAGTTATTGCAAGCTGCATTGGCGGATTTGACTTCTTACGCCATGGTGGTATTTGTGAGTCCGAATGCAATTCATGCTGGTTTTGCTGAATTACGGCGTGATTATAAAAATGTTATTTGGCCCAAAACAGTTGCCATTGGTGTGATGGGTGGGGGCAGTCGGGTAGCGTTGGCAGAGCATGGTATTGATGATGGCAATGCAACCATTTTTAGTCCGCATGATTTGGAACGTACCGATTCAGAAACCTTGTTGGCATCATTAGACCCAGTAGCATGGTGTGGCAAAAAGATATTGATCGTGCGTGGAGAAAGTGGTCGCGAGTTTTTATCACAATCTTTGCAATCTATGGGCGCAGAAGTGCAGCAAGTCAGCGCTTATTGTCGTACTGTACCGATTTTTGATGCTGAGTTTTGCCGTCAATTGCAGCATATATTGGCAACACCACATGATTGGGTCGTGACCAGTTCCGAAGCATTGCGTGTTTTGATGCAAAGACTGGTTGAAATTGGTAATATGCTAGATGTTGCAAAAATGCAACAGCAAAGAATGCTCGTTCCACACCGTCGCATTGCAGAAACCGCACAAGAATTAGGATTTTTAAATATCACACTTACTGGATCAGGCGACGAAAGACTTCTCGCCGCGTTACAATCTCGCCCATGAACGAACCATTAATCACCCCACAACCTGATGCTGTTAACAGCGCACAG
>CAZMPS010000137.1:0-2485 GCA_964568305.1 uncultured Burkholderiaceae bacterium | reverse complement strand
GACCGTCAATTCGGAAACCGCCCAAGCTCCTGTTAATGCTTCAAATAATGGAAATATTTCTAATAGTTCCAATATTACCGAGCTGGCATTGACGCATAGATTACAACTTGCTGTGGCTGCATTAGCTTTGCTATTAATCGCCCAATGGTGGAATGCACGCAGTGACATCACCCATTTGCGAGAAGAAATGGCTCGCCGTTTACAAAGCAGTGATAGCACGAATACTGCCACCAATTTATTAGCCAAATCGGTTCAAGAAAGCATGCAAACTTTGCAAGCTAAAGTAAACCTGGTTGAAAACAAGCAAACCGAAGCGCAAAGTCAGCAGTTGGCACTAGAACAGTTGTATCAGGATTTATCCAAAAACCGCGATGAATGGACGTTGTCTGAAATCGAGCAGGTTCTGTCGACTGCAAGTCAGCAGTTGCAACTTTCCGGCAACGTTCCCGGTGCGTTAATTGCGCTGCAAAATGTTGATAAAACTTTGTCTCGTTCAGATAAGCCACAATTTATTACGATTCGTCGGGCTATTAGTAAAGATATTGAGGTTTTAAAATCTTTGCCTAATGTCGATTTGACTGGGATGACTTTACGTTTAGATAGCGTGATTAATCAAATCGACGATTTGCCCATGTTGTCGGATGAGAAACCCACCTTGCTGGCTATACCAACCAAGAAAGCGCATAAAGAAAATATCAAGGGTACAAAAAATACTGTTAATACTGTTGCCAAGGCAAGTGACACTTGGAAAACTTTAAGAGACCAGTGGCAAAGCGTGGTGTACGACATGGGGAATGAAATAAGACAGCTGATTCGGGTGCGCCGTGTTGATACAGCGGATGCATTGTTAATGTCACCAACGCAAGCTTATTTTGTGCGTGAAAATGTCAAGTTACGCTTGTTAAATGCCCGACTCGCTTTATCGTCGCGTAATGAATCTGCTTTTCGTGGTGATATGGCGGTTGTGCAAGAGGCAATTGGTCAGTATTTTGATCTGCGTGCAAAGCCAACCCAGGTCGTGCAAACTTTGTTAAAGCAAATGCAAAATAGCAATTTGTCGATTGAAATGCCTACTTTGTCCGACAGCTTGAATGCCGTGCGCAATTACAAAACCAAGCCTTGATATCCCTCTGCCTATTATTTAAGTAAATTACTATCATGCGCATATTTCTTTGGATCTTGGCATTGTTGACGACCGCGATCGGCCTGGCCGTCACCGCACGCTTTAATCCTGCCAATGTTGTTTTGTTTTATCCACCGTACCGAGTCGATTTGTCGCTGAATTTTTTTCTGTTATTGCTGGTTTTGTTGTTTGTGTTGATTCATGTAATCCTGCGCGGTATCAACACCACCAGAGAATTACCAGCTCGCGTAGCAGCCTATCGCCAACAAAAACAAGAACGTGAAAGCCATAAGTCTTTACGTGAAGCCTTGAAAGCATTTTTTGAAGGGCGTTTCGGGCATGCAGAAAAAGCAGCATTACGCGCCGCAGAATTGCCAGAAAATGCAGGTTTGGCTGCGTTAATTGGTGCGCGCGCTGCACATCGCTTGCGTCAGCCAGAACGCCGAGCTAATTGGCTAGCCAAAATTGAACAAGATAAAAATTTAAAAATTGCTCGTTTGATGAGCATCACTGAATTGTTGGTAGATGATCATCAAGCTAATGCCGCACTGGAAGCTGTAAAAGAATTAAATGCTAATGGCGCGCGTCATATCTATGCCTTGCAATGGGCCTTAAAGGCCAATCAGCAGGCCAAAAATTGGCCAGAAGTATTGCGTTTGGTTAAGGTACTGGATAAACATCATGCGATTCATTCTGGCTTGTCTAGCCGTTTGCGTGAGTTGGCGTATGAAGATTTATTCTCTAATCCAGCGCAAGACGATACCGCCATCCGTCAACTATGGCAAAGCATGCCGAGTGATGACAAGCGGCAGGCGTTTATTGTTGTGCGTGTTGCAAAAGCGTTCAACGCCAGAAATTTGCATAACGAAGCACGCATGATTGTTGAACAAGCTTTGAACAATGCTTGGGACGAAAGGCTGGTGCGTGTTTATCGCGAATCGGTAGCAGAAGAGGGTTCATCAGCATTATTGGCTCAAATCAATTGCTGCGAAGCATGGTTGGCAAGTCGGCCTAGTGATGATGAGTTAATCCTAACTTTAGGCATGTTGTGCCTGAAACAAAAATTATGGGGGAAAGCGCAGCATTATCTGGAACAAGCTTTATCCACCGCAACAGAGCAAAAATTGTTGCGCGAAATACATTTAAATTTGGCGCAATTGCACGATGCTTTAGATAACAATGAAGAAGCTAAAAATCATTACAAGCAATCCGCTTTAATTGCCTTAGCATAAAAATTCAAGCCCCAATCCAAATTATATTTACTATTTTTTAACAGTAAGAAAGCACCATGAGCCTAAATAATGTTCCCTCCGGGCGTGATTTGCCCAACGATTTTAACGTCATCATCGAAATCCCCATGCA
>CAZMPS010000136.1:0-5052 GCA_964568305.1 uncultured Burkholderiaceae bacterium | reverse complement strand
TTCCTATGCCACCTAATGCATTAGATTTTTCAAGTTCAGCCCAATTCTGGAATTTGTTCAGTGATTTAGCTTCAAATTTAGTTGAAAACGCTGGTATATCTAAAACATTCAATTTCATTCATGTGTTATTAGCCCGCGTCGATTCGTCAGATGCGGCAAGTGATGTGGTGCGTTCTTGGATTGCTGCTACTTATGGTGAAAAAGTGTTGCCCGTGGAAATTCCAAAAACTGCTGTAACGTCTGCTAGTTCTGCTGAGTTTGGCACTGTTTATGACATATCAAAATATGATGGAAGCATGAAAACTTATAGTCGGGCACGAGATGCATATGATCGTGTTAATGCTTTGGTTGAAATTTCGATTCGTAATTCATGGGCATCACAATTAAGTGAAGGAATGTAACGTGTCTATTAAAGACCGCTTAAATAAAAAAACTGAGGGGCTATTTGTTGATGCTAAAAGCCCAAAAACTACAACGCCTAATGCAGCAATGCGCACTGCTCCTGGGCAAATGCTCATGGTTAATTCCTTAATGAAGGAAAATAATCAAAAAGTTGCATTGATGGAACAACGTATCAAGGAATTCGAAGGCGCCCTCCCTGTGCGTTTAATTGATTCCAAAAATATTGTTCCATCTAAGTGGGCGAATCGAATTAGTGAAAGTTTTTACACGCCAGAATTTTTACAATTAAAAGATGATATTGCAAATTCTGCGGGCAATATTCAACCAATTAAAGTTCGACCATTAAGTGATTCGGCGGATCAATATGAGATTGTGTTTGGTCATCGTCGGCATCGCGCCTGTTTAGAGTTAGCATTGCCAGTTTTAGCATTTATAGAAAATGTGAATGATCAAAAATTATTCACAGAGATGGAGCGTGAAAATCGAGAACGGCAAGATTTATCACCTTGGGAACAAGGACGAATGTACCAACAAGCCTTAACCGACGGATTATTTTCTTCATTAGGCGAGTTGTCTAAAGCAATTGGCGTCGATAAAAGTAATCTTAGTAAAGCTGTTCGTCTCGCACAAATCCCAAACGAAATTCTTAAGGCCTTCCCCTCACCGCTTGCATTACAGTTCCGATGGGCCAAATTAATTGATGATGCAATGCAGTCTGATTTATCTGGAATGTTGGGTCGAGCAAAAAAACTCGCCAATGAAGATAAAAAACGTACTGCCAAGGAAGTTCTGGATATATTAATTTGTGCTGAGAAAAAATCCGTAATAGAAAAAGAAATTGCTGTTGGCGGGAATTTGGTTGGGAAAATTTTGGTCAACGACGATAAAGTCGCAATTCATTTTAATAATTTGGTATTGAGTGAGTCAAAACTCAAAGAACTGCAAGCTTTAATGAAAAAGTTTTTGGAAGAGTAGGGTGCTTATGTCATTCTGAGAAAGGGGGTGTGGTACCGTACCACACCCCCTTTTTTTTATTCTTGGTAAAAAGAATTTTTTATCCCAAATCTTCTCACCAATAAAATCTTTTTCATTCATTAAGTTCTATGATGTGAGCAAAGCAAAATTCAAAAACAATAATTGCTAAAAGAACGTATTAATCAATCCGATTTGAGGTCAATAAACCGGCTTTAACTTCGTTCACGATTGATTTTTGGTTGGTAAACATGTTTCCCGAGGATGACAAATTAAGATTAATAAATTTGTTGTGTTACCCAAAAGTTCTCACCTATGTATCTGTGACATAAACAATTACTGAAAATTGGTGTGGTACCGTACCACACTTAATCAAAGTAAGAAAATTCAAAATCCAGATTACCTTAAAGATTTATCAATTTCTTACTAATTTATCCCATTACAAGATTGCGAAGAGGGTATTTGAATGGCCATATTCGTGGTTATACCTTTAGACAATTTTGCATAGTGAGTGCCTAAGGCACTCAAGTAAGCGCTGAAGCGCTCAGATTCAGTCGATGCCTCATTTTCAAATCTGCTTTTTGAGTTTAGTAACGGCTAACGGTCAAAACGTTTAGCAGGACGCGATCATCACACAAGGGCCGCTGCGCTCACATCCTCACCCGTTCAGACTCGCTTTGCTCCCTTAGCTGCGGCTTCCGGGGTGTCCCTTGTATGGTGCTCTTATGCGCTCTGCAAACCATGACCTTACGCCGAGACGAAACTCAAGAAGCAGATCAGATTTAAAAAAACAAATCTTGCATCGACAGAAAAAACGATCCGCCAAACCAAATCTAAGAACCAGATTTTCAAAGCGAAATTACTTTAAATGCCGGTATATTTGATTGTAATTATGATAACTTTTAATAATGAAAGGGGAAAAGCATTACGTCACGAAATTAAATATTAAAAAAATCCATTCAAAAAAATTATTTTCTCGGGTATCAAATATTAAAAAATTATCATCAAATATAAGGAAATTATCATGTCATTAGCTTCCAGATTCGGTTTTAATAAACAAGTTTTGCGCTCAACTGTGCCATTAATGGACGAGCAGATTATGCAAATTGCCCCTTCAATTTTTGCGGAAAATAAACATGAAAGTAGGTCAGAGCGTTATACCTATATCCCAACTATCGAGGTATTGCATGGATTACGAAAAGAGGGATTTAGCCCATTTATGGTTTGCCAGACACGTACCCGCGACGCTGCAAAGCGTGATCACACAAAACACATGATTCGTTTACGTCATGCAAGCCAAATTAATGGTAAAGAGGCAAACGAAATCATTTTACTTAATAGCCATGATGGTTCTTCTTCTTATCAAATGCTTGCAGGTGTTTTTAGATTCGTATGCTCAAATGGTATGGTTTGTGGCGATACATTGAACGACATACGCGTAAGACACTCAGGAAAAATTATTGATAACGTAATTGAGGGTGCTTTTCGTGTTTTGAATGATTTTGAGTTGATCGATAGCCAGAAAGAAGGCATGAAATTATTAACACTGAATGCAGGCGAGCAGGGGGCTTTTGCGCGTGCTGCATTGGCGCTTAAATATGATGATGAGCAAACACCGGCACCCATTACAGAAGCCCAGCTGTTGCATGCTAAACGTCGAGAAGATATGAGTAACGATTTATGGTCGACGTTTAACCGAGTGCAAGAAAATTTGATTAAAGGTGGTTTGCGTGGACGTGCCGCGAACGGGCGCATTATGACTACGCGAGAAGTTAAAGGCATTGATCAAAATATAAAACTGAATCGTTCATTATGGATTCTTGCAGAAGAAATGCGCAGGATGAAAGGTTAACTTAATCAAATTACAAGCAAAATTAATTTAATCAGCCATGTGATGCCAGTAAAAACAGTCTGACTTACTTGTAAGTGGTCAGACTGCTACCCAGCAGAAGGAGCCAATGCCATGACCTGCTTTGTCGCAAATATTACTCAATTAAGCAATGATGATGTAATCATTAATCAAGCCATCAATATACTTCTAGGGCGTATAAAAAATTATGGCAGCGTGTCGCTTAGTTCCTCAAAAGAGGTGAAAACATTTTTGACTCTTAAGTTGGTAGCAGAAGAACGTGAAATATTTTCTGTTATTTGGCTTGATGTAAAAAATAGATTTATTGGGTATGAAGAAATGTTTTATGGAACGCTTACGCATGCTAGCGTTTATCCACGTGAAATTGTTAAGAGAGCGCTTAAACATAATGCCGCCGCTGCAATCTTGACGCATAATCACCCATCGGGCGATACTGTGCCAAGTCAAGCCGACAAGGATTTGACCGCAAATCTTAGAAAGGCATTGGCATTGATTGATGTGCGTGTGCTTGATCACATTGTTGTTGCAGGACTAAAAACCGTGTCATTTTCAGAAGAAAATTTGCTTTAAATTTTCTTGATTGAAAAGTAATAAATAAAAGGTGGGCTGAAGAATTGGCCCCACCTTTATCAAGGCTTTCTTTGCTTTTTTGTTGCTATGTAAATCTTGCAGATTTGTGCAACTAAAGAAGAATTGCCATACTATCCGCTACTTGCCTGAAAGAAAAATAATCGTGACTTTTATGTTCGCGGGCATCCCCGCACCCCTATATAAAGCCTCACACACCACGCAACTTGCATTGCAAAGTAGAAAAGCTATACCCGACAATACTTATAAGGCGAATACACCGATCAATATAGACGAATACACCGATTGATAAAAAATCTAATAACCCATTGTTTTTAATAAAAAATATGCCAAAACAAAAAGGAAGTGGTAAAGGTCTAAATAAGCCAATAACGATTCGTCTTCCTCCCGATGAGGAAGCCTTCTACAGGCGCAAAGCCAACGAGCATGGAATCTCACTTTCGGCCTATTTAACAAAAATAATGGTCGCTGGCGTTGTTGCTGAAAACGTCCTGGATGTTGAAGAAAGATTAAAAGAAGTAGTTGCGGCAATTCCATCCAATGTGAGCAAAGTTGAGCCGACTAGCCTTCCAGAAAATGTGTTGATGTCGATTTACACAAGTGAATATCTTTTGACGGCGATTGTTGAAGCTCGCAGCATTCAATCGGTATATGAGGCGCAAAACAAAGCCAAGGAAAGAATCAAAAAAGAGAAAGTACAAAGCGATGACTAAACGTGCGGAAAAAGGAAGCATGAGTAGTTTTTCGCAAGGTGCTGAATTATGGATGCACCAGGCACGGCTATTTTCAGTGGCGGTTTTTACGGCGATTGCTATTTCCATGATAGTGGGTCTTGCTGCTGGCAGCTTGTATTTTTATCAAACGTCTACGGCTGTTGAGAGGTATGCACTTGAGAGAAATTGGATTGGAAAAGCACGTGATGCGCTTTCCATGACTAACGCAAAAATGGAGATCCACGTTAATCGGATACCGTTAATGCTGGATGTTCGCCAAGTGATTAACTTGACTGCGGATGATGCAGATGAAGGAATGCGAAAGTTACGTAACGGTATATTGATTGCTTTTCTGACGACGTTAGCCTGCTTAATTATTCTTAGTATGTATTGGTGGCAATACGGTCGTGGAAAAATGACAGATAACCGCCTGCGCGGGTCTTCATTACTTGACGGTAAAGATTTAAAAACATTGATCGAGGCGAGAGACGATGCCAGCCCTTATTT
>CAZMPS010000135.1:3186-5070 GCA_964568305.1 uncultured Burkholderiaceae bacterium | reverse complement strand
TCAGTTCGGTTGGCTGGTGGGAACGGCGGCTGGGAAATAAATCAGTGCTTCCCTAGTAAGCTAGCCCAACTTTTAAAATAACTCCCATAAAGGGGGTAAATTAAAAACACCTAACAAATTTCCACTCTGTAAATCATGGCAATGAGGTACAATACCGACCGGCGGGCCCCTGCGCATTGTGGCATGGTGAACCTGGTCAGGTCGGGAACGAAGCAGCCAAAGCTATTCCCCACAAGTGCCGCAGACAAGGCTCGCCTCTTCTTTATCGAATTTAAACTGTTGTTGTCTGGTTAAATTTATATCTATAAAACGACGCTATATTTTTGTTTGTTTGGGCATTATTAAATTAACAATGTGGCGAGTTTGAAGTTCTGTCTATTTAGCTTTAGCTTGTTTTTTGCCTTTTGTTTCTACGTTACCTAATTTTTTCTGTGAAAGAATGAATCGTGCCTGAAAATGATACTTCGTCTTTGTACCAAGCTAAGGATTATCAATTTCCTGACAATAAAGGGCACTTTGGGATTTATGGCGGTAGTTTTGTATCAGAAACGTTGACACATGCATTGGCAGAATTAAAAGAAGCTTATCTACGCTATAGTCAGGATCCAGAATTCTTGGCCGAATTTCATTACGAATTAAAACATTTTGTCGGTCGTCCATCGCCGATTTATCACGCTAAACGTTGGTCCGAAAAAGTAGGTGGCGCGCAAATTTACTTCAAGCGTGAAGATTTAAATCACACTGGTGCGCATAAGATTAATAACGTTATTGGTCAGGCTTTGTTGGCAAAACGCATGGGAAAACCACGTGTCATTGCAGAAACAGGAGCGGGGCAGCATGGTGTTGCGACCGCGACGATTTGCGCGCGTTTTGGTCTTGAATGCGTCGTGTATATGGGTAGCGATGATGTTAAACGACAAGCGCAAAATGTGTATCGAATGAAATTGTTGGGTGCAACGGTTGTGCCAGTCGAGTCAGGTTCTAAAACACTTAAAGACGCATTGAATGAAGCCATGCGTGACTGGGTGACTAACGTAGAAAACACGTTTTACATCATCGGCACAGTTGCCGGCCCACATCCTTATCCCAAGATGGTGCGTGATTTTCAATCTGTGATTGGTTGTGAATGCCTGTCGCAAATGCCAGAAATGACTGGACGTCAGCCAGATGTGGTGATTGCTTGTGTTGGTGGTGGGTCAAATGCAATGGGTATTTTTTATCCTTATATCGATCATAAATCGCTGCAACTGATAGGCGTAGAAGCCGCTGGTAATGGTTTGGCAACCGGTAAACATGCTGCTGCGTTGTCTGGTGGAACGCCTGGTGTACTGCATGGTAATCGTACTTACTTATTGCAGGATGAAAATGGACAAATTATCGAGACTCACTCGGTTTCAGCGGGTCTTGATTATCCTGGCGTCGGGCCTGAACACGCTTTTTTGAAAGACATCGGTCGGGCCCAGTATGTGGCTGTTACGGATGAAGAGGCCTTGCAGGCATTTCATGATTGCTGCCATATTGAAGGCATTATTCCTGCGCTGGAATCCAGCCATGCCCTGGCTTATGCCGCTAAGCTGGCAGCAACTTTATCTCAGGATAAAATTATTTTAGTTAATTTGTCCGGTCGCGGTGATAAGGATATGCATACGGTTGCTGAGCGTATGGGGATGCATTTTTAATTGCAAAAAATAAATTCATCCGTCGTCCTTTTATCTATTCTCCATTTTCTCTATGTCTAGGATTGCTTCTACATTTTCTGCTTTGGTTGCGTGTGATAAAAAAGGTTTGATTCCATTTATTACTGCTGGTGACCCGGCACCCGCGTTGACGGTACCGCTGATGCATGCTTTGGTGGCGGGCGGTGCCGACATCATAGAGTTAGGT
>CAZMPS010000135.1:0-3176 GCA_964568305.1 uncultured Burkholderiaceae bacterium | reverse complement strand
TTCAGATCCTATGGCGGAAGGTCCTGTCATTCAACGTGCTTGTGAGCGTGCACTGAAATTTGGTATAGGCATACGAGACGTGTTGGATTTTGTGCGCGAATTTCGCACAACGAATACAACGACACCTGTAATTTTGATGGGTTACGCTAATCCGATTGAACGTATGGGGCAGGCAGCTTTTATTCACGCCGGGAAAGAAGCCGGTATTGATGGCGTGATTGTGGTGGATTATCCGCCTGAAGAATGCGAAGAGTTTGCCTCTGCGATGCGGACTCATGGGTTAGACGTCGTTTTCTTGCTTGCTCCTACTTCTACTGATGAAAGAATTGCCCAGGTGGCGGCTATTGGGAGTGGTTTTAGTTATTACGTTTCTTTAAAAGGGGTAACCGGCGCTAAGAATATTGTTGTTCAGGAAGTTAAGCAGCGCATTGCAGCAATTCGTCAGCATGTCAAATTACCGATTGGTGTCGGATTTGGTATTCGCGATGGTGCGACCGCCAAAGCGGTTGCGTCAGTATCAGATGCCGTTGTGGTGGGTAGTCGCCTTATTCAAGAAATAGAAAATATGGCAGTAGATCAGGTTGAGCAGGTAGTGCAAAAAGCACAAAGTTTTGTGCGCAGTATACGCACAGCCCTAGATGAGTAATATTGAACATATTGGAATAAACAGGAGAAGTTTATGAGCTGGTTAGAAAAATTACTGCCGCCGCGCATACAGCGTTCCGATTCCGCTACGCGTAAATCTGTGCCAGAAGGTTTATGGGTGAAATGCCCTGCTTGCGAGGCGGTGTTGTATCGCACCGATTTGGAGTCCAATTTGCATGTTTGCCCTAAATGTGATCACCACATGCGTATTCGTGCGCGTGATCGTCTAGACGCCTTGCTGGATGCAGGTGGTCGCTATGAGATTGGGCAGGATATTGTGCCGGTTGATGTACTGAAATTTAAGGATGCTAAAAAATATCCAGATCGTTTAAAGGATGCAATAGAAGCGACTGGAGAAACGGATGCCTTAATCGTCATGGGTGGCGCGATCATGACATTGCCGGTGGTAGTGGCGTGTTTTGAGTTCGGCTTCATGGGCGGTTCTATGGGTTCTGTCGTGGGTGAGCGTTTTGTCCGAGGTGCGCAGGTAGCGTTAGAACAAAAAGTACCCTTTATCTGTGTTACCGCAACAGGTGGCGCACGTATGCAAGAAGGGTTGTTGTCGCTCATGCAAATGGCAAAAACGACGGCTATGTTGACGCAATTATCGGCACAAAAACTACCGTTTATTACCTTGTTGACCGATCCTACGATGGGAGGCGTTTCTGCTTCGTTTGCTTTCATGGGTGATGTTGTTATTGCTGAGCCCAAGGCTTTGATTGGTTTTGCTGGCCCTCGTGTGATTGAAAATACTGTGCGAGAGAAATTGCCAGAAGGTTTCCAGCGTGCTGAATTTTTATTGCAAAAAGGCGCGGTAGACATGATCGTCGATCGTCGCAAAATGCGTGAAGAAATCGCGCATTTATTAGCTTTGTTGCAAAATCAGGCTGCAGAAGTTTTAAATTGAAAATAAAAAACTATTCATAATTTATTACGAATTTATCGCATTACTTATGCATCCTACGACACTCGCTGAATGGTTGACTGTACTTGAAAACAGGCATACTAAGGTCATTAATATGGGCTTGGAACGTGTTAGTCAGGTCAAAGAAAGAGTAGGGATTGTATTCTCATGTCCAGTCATCATGGTTGCCGGTACCAATGGCAAAGGATCGACCTGCGCTATGCTGGAATCCATTTTGCTGCAAGCTGGTTACCGTGTTGGTTTATATATCAAACCACATTTTTTGGATTTCAATGAGCGTGCCAGGATCAGTGGTGAATCCGTCAGCGATACTGATTTGGTTGAAAATTTTGATGCAATCGAAGCACATCGTGGTGATGTTTCACTCACTTATTTTGAGCACACTACCTTAGCGATTTTGCGTTTATTTGCTCGTGCTAATTTGGATGTGGTGATCCTGGAAGTAGGTTTGGGCGGACGTTTAGACGCGGTTAATGTAATTGATGCCGATGTGGCAATTGTTACTAGCGTTGACATGGACCATATGGATTATCTTGGTGATACGCGGGAAAAAATTGCATTTGAAAAGGCTGGCATTTTCCGTCCGGGTAAAGCTGCGATTTGTAGCGATCCAGTTCCACCACAATCCCTGATACACCACGCGCAAACCATAGGTGCGGATTTATGGCTCTTGGGACGTGATTTTAATTATTCGGGTGATAAGCAACAATGGAATTACGGTGGACGTCATCAACGCCGCCACGCGTTGGCTTATCCGAGTTTGCGTGGTGCTAATCAGTTGTTGAATGCTACGGCAGTTTTGGCCGTATTAGAAGTATTACGTGATCGTTTGCCAGTTGGCGCACAAGAAGTGCGTAGCGGTTTTGTTTTGGTTGATTTACCTGGGCGTTTTCAGGTATTGCCAGGGCGGCCTACTGTCGTGTTGGATGTTGCGCATAATCCACATGCTGCTGCAACGTTGGCGCAGAATCTTTCTAATATGGGATTTCATCCCACGACTTTCGCTGTGTTTGGTGCAATGCAAGATAAAGATATTGACGGTATTCTGGCGAAGTTAAAACCACATGTAGATGAGTGGTATTTCACTGATTTACCATTACCTCGCGCTGCCTCTGCTGAGTCTTTGAAGCAAAAATTATTAGCCATTGAAATGGGTGCTGAGTCTCAAGTTAAAGTACAAACTTTCTCGTCTCCCATGGATGCTTATGCAGATGCCAAGGGCAGAGCAGCTGAGAATGATAGAATCGTAGTCTTTGGTTCTTTTTTGACGGTTGCGGGTGTGATGCAAGCTAGAAAAAACGGCAATTCTTAAAAGTTAATATTAACGGTTAATTATTATTCATCGCATGAGTTTGTTCTCGTTCTTCCGTAAAAATAAAAATCAATGCAACCAAAACGCCACGTTTGACGATGGTGAGTTTCATACGCGCGCTGGTGATGCATCAAATTTCAGGATGGGATGTGGCAAATCTCATGCAGCGAATATGCCAGTAGATCCTGTTTTGCCAGAAAAAAAACGTGCTCGCAGACGTTTAATTGGGGCAGTTGCACTTACTTTAGCTGCGATTATTGGTTTACCCATGATTTTGGATTCTGAACCCAAACC
>CAZMPS010000134.1:1526-5217 GCA_964568305.1 uncultured Burkholderiaceae bacterium | reverse complement strand
TCCTTAGACAATCTATTCGCAATCCATTCACGCAATGGTCCATAGCCATCTGTCGGGCCATACTGCAATGCTGCTTTGCCTTGTTGTGACAAGACCTTGTCAAATGCCGTTTGCATTTTTTCAACAGGAAAAGTCTCTGGTGATGGCAAACCACCAGCAAATGAAATGATTTCTGGGCGCACTGTGATTTTCAGAATTTCACGAATAAATGAGCTTTGCAATTGCTCTGCACGTTGCGCAAATCGCCATTCCATTTGGTTGGTAGATTGATGACTCATAAAAAAGCCTTTAATTTCTAAAATAATTAAAATTAAAACAATAATTCAAACAACAACTCAAACAATACTTAAACAATAACTCAACTAATAACTTGAATTGTATTTAAGCAATTTCAGCGATTAATTCAATTTCAACACAAGCACCCATTGGGATTTGAGCCACACCAAATGCTGAACGAGCATGCTTGCCTTGTTCACCAAAGATATCAAGGAACAATTCAGAAGCGCCATTTGTTACTAAATGCTGTTCAGTAAAATCAACAGTCGAATTAACCAAACTCATCACTTTCACGATGCGCTGAACACGGTTTAAATCACCACCACAAGCTGCCTGCAATGTCGCGATTAAATCAATTGCTACAGCACGCGCAGCTAATTTCCCCTCTTCCGTCGTAACATCTTTACCCAACTGACCGACCCATGGTTTGCCATCTTTTTTAGCGATATGGCCAGATAAAAAAATTGTATTACCGGTTTGGACATACATCACATAAGCGGCAGCAGGTGTGGCAACAACAGGCAAAGTAATATTTAAAGCTTCTAGTTTTTTATAAAAAGACATAGCCACGATTCCCAAAAAGGTAATGATAATAATGAATAAGAATTGATGTTTATAGAGCAAAAAATGATGCTCTAAGATCCTACTAAACCAGCTGCAATATTGATAGAAAAACCAAGGATGGCGAGATTAAATAAGAAACTTAAAATAGATTGCGCCATGACAGCTTTTCGCATAGAGCGTGTCATCACGCTAACATCCGACGTTTGCGCAGCGACTGCAATAGTAAAGGAGACATAAAAGAAATCCCAATAATCTGGATTTTTTTCATCATCAGGAAAGCGCAGTGCGCGATTATCAATAGGTGATGCATAAAAAATACGTGCGTAATGTAATGTAAATAAAATTGCGACTAGACACCAAGACGCAAATACCGTTGACGCCGTTAATGCATAACGCAACATGCGATGGCTAAGAGATACCTCTTTGACACTTGATAATTCAAATACAATTGCAACCAAGCTCGTAATTGCGGCAAGCGAGAGTATGACTAAAATTAGTACCGCTGCTTTATCTTCCTGTTCCGCAATCCGTTTTACCTTGGTATGACTGGCGTGCACCAGAATCGCCACAATGAAACAAAGATAAAACCACACCGCGCCATTCCAACCGATTAATATTTTACTAATTAGGTTCCATTGCTTTGGACAAATCAAAGCGATCACAAGACCGAAGAAAATGGAAATAGTGAGGCTAAAACGGGTATGAATAAAGCGATGAATAAGATGGTTTGGATGACCTTGCATAAAGCTTCAGCATCCATCGCTTCATAAAAGCGATGGATAAGGAGAGTATTAATCGTCTTGTGATATCGTGGTCACTGTTATCGAGGATACTGGCTTCAATATCTTGACTTTGGCTTTTTGTTTTAGGAAGTCAATGTACGACAACATATCTTGCTGTGCGTAGGCGGTACGCATTTGTTCCTCTTCTTGCTCTTTACGCGCTTTTTCTATTGTGGGTTGAGCAATTTTGTTAATGCGATACAAACTATAACCTTTTGATGGAATGCTAACACCAACATAAGCAGGCAATTTACTGACATCAGCGGCCATCACAGCAGAAAGTGCCAAATCATTCAAATCAGCAGCTTTGCTACGTCCCACCATTTTTGCTGCAGAAAAACCGCTCGTATCCGCCGTATTGGCGGTATTTGCCTTAAGCGCAGCCAATTTCGCAACTCCTGCTTTTTGCGCAAGACTGCTTCCTTCCATTTGAATAAGTTGATCACGAACAGTCGATTTGACTTGTTCAAACGGTTGTTTGGTAGTCGGTTTGTACTCCACAATACGTGCGGCAACTAATGTATTTGGTGAAACTTCAATTGCTTCCGTATTACGCTTGTTTTTGATCGCCTCATCGGAAAACAAAGCTTTTAGCAGTTTTTTATTATTAAATATCGCGTTTGGTGCTGCTGTAGCATTACCTTGACGTGTTAAGTGGTCGGCAAGCTCAATCTTGAGTTGCAACTTATCAGCTACTGGTTTCAAACTATCAGCTTGTTCATACACAGTATTGGTAAAAATTTCAGCCAATTCGGTATACTTTTTTGCTGTTTTTTGCTTTTTTATTTCCTCAACAACTTCTGTTTTGACTGCATCTAAAGGCTTGGCTGTAGCAGGCTTAATATCTGTTAATTGAATAATATGGATACCGAAATCAGACTCAACCAAATCACTGATTGCATCTTTTTTGAGTTTGTATACCGCATCTTGGAAAGAAGGAACCATCATACCCTTACCAAAAAAGCCTAAGTCGCCGCCCTGCTCAGCTGAGCCTGGATCTTGAGAATTTTCTTTTGCAAGCTTAGCGAAGTCAGCCGGATTCTTACGTACTTGCGACAACAAAGCTTGTGCTTTGGATTTTGCTACCGCTTTTTCAGTTGCAGGCGCATCTTTTTTCACGCTGATCAGAATATGCCTAGCACGTCTTTGTTCTTCTGGTGTGTAACGCGCCAGATTCTGGTCGTAATACGTTTTAACTTCTTGATCCGTCACATTAAATTGCGCAGCAATTGCATCGGCATTCAACACAACATATTCCGCTTTAATTTGTTCCGGTACTTCAAAGTTAACATTGTTATTTTTGTAATACGCTTGCAAGGCGGCATCAGAAATATTAACTTGGGAAGCATAATCAGTCGCTTTTAGTGTCAACTCTTGCACTTCGCGCTCTTGTGCTAAAACATCAGATAAACGGGCAAGTACAGTTTGAGGAACAAAAGCGGTAGATTGAATCGCACCGTTCAGCTGTCTCAAAATCAAATCTTCACGCAATTTGGCTTCATAGGTAGTGGGCGTCATACCTTGCGCTGCCAGTGATGACTTATAGCGTTCGTAATCGAACTTACCATCAGCATTAGCTAAGCTAGGATTATCTAAAATATTTTGTTGCAAACTCGTATCAGCAATCGACAAGTGTTTTTTATTAGTTTCTGCAAGTAATACGCGCTGAACAATTAAACCTTCTAGTAAGTTACGCTTTACTTCAGGCGTATCAAACAGCTGTGAATCAAAACGCTCCCCCAACATCCGCTGATAACGCGCCATTTGTTCACGTTGCGCACTATCCCACTCCTGCTGTGTAATGGACTGACCAGCAACTTTTGCAATGATGTTTTCCTTATCACCAAAGCCGCTGTAACTTTGAATGCCAACTAATGCAAAAGAAGGAACAATAAACAGCAATAAAAGAAACTGCATTAAACGTTGGTGAGTGCGAATAAATTCAAACATGGTCTGCCAATTCGGATTGATGGGGCTTGCACATACAAAAAAGGCGAACTCGCGTTCGCCAATTCCGGTTGACGGATTTTACAGTGCACACCCCTCTATAGCAAGGGTGAATCATTGGC
>CAZMPS010000134.1:0-1516 GCA_964568305.1 uncultured Burkholderiaceae bacterium | reverse complement strand
CGTTGGTGAGTGCTAATAAATTAAAACATGGTCTAGAAATAAATTAATAATTAATACGCTATATGCCAAATATGCTATTAAAACAACAATCAATATACACTTAAAAACGACAGAAAAAAAGGCGAACAAGCGTTCGCCTTTCGATCAACAGAGAGCTAGTTTACTGCATCTTTCAATGCTTTGCCAGGCTTAAATTTTGGCACTTTACTGGCCTTAATTTGAATAGCGGTACCTGTTCGCGGGTTGCTACCAGTACGAGCAGCACGCTGACCAACTGAAAACGTACCAAAACCAACCAAAGTCACACTCTCACCCTCTTTTAGTGCTTGCTTAATAATATCGATCATCGCATCAAGCGCGCGCGTCGCAGCCGTTTTTGATATCTCTGCATTAATATCAAAATTTTAAATTAAATAACTTTTATTAATATAAACTTCCTTCACAATCTTTAAACTAAAAACACTGCTTCTATATTTTCTATATTTTTTTATGGGGTAATTTTTATTAACTATTATTGACCCAAAAATCGCACCCCACATTAGACAAGTCAGACAGCATAGTGTCAAGTCAGCCACTCATTTGAAGAAGCAGCGTAGAATGTAAGTGACGTATTTGGAATTTTTTAAAGTAATTTCAGTATTTAGTATTCGGTATGCTTAACATTGATCTTCATTCCCACTCTGACTTTTCAGACGGTGTGCTTACTCCTGAACTTGTCGCTGCACGCGCCAAAAAAAATGGTGTAGGCGCTTGGGCTTTAACGGATCACGATACTGTAAAAGGTGTGCCTTTAGCACGTGCAGCTGCGCTGAAGTTTGGTCTGCATTATGTATCAGGAGTAGAGATTTCAGTCACATGGGCAAAACAAACCATCCATATTGTTGGCCTACAAATTGATGAAACTGAGTCAACGCTAGTACAAGGCTTAACCGACACGCGCGCAGGTCGCCTGTTGCGTGCACGTGATATGGCAACACAATTAGCAATAGCTGGCATTCCCGATGCGTTGGAAGGTGCGTTGCAATATGTTGCCAATCCAGAATCCATTTCACGTACTCATTTTGCGCGCCATTTAGTTGCCTCAAGAATCTGTCCTGATATTAGTAGCGTTTTTCGCAATTATTTAATCAAAGGCAAACCAGGTTACGTACCGCATCGTTGGGCCACGTTGCAAAATGCCATCACATGGATACGCAATGCGGGTGGGATAGCTGTCTTAGCGCATCCTGGGCGTTATAAATTGGATGCGATCGCATTTGATGCTTTTTTAAGCGAATTTAAAGAATTGGGTGGTTCAGCAATTGAAGTTGTCACAGGTAGCCATACAATCGATCAATATCAGCAATACGCCAAAATAGCCCAACACTATGGCTTGCTCGCTTCACGCGGATCAGATTTTCATAGTCCAAACGAATCCAAAATAGACTTAGGTGCCCTACCTCCCTTGCCTGAAAATGTCACACCAATTTGGCATGATTGGTTTTAATTTTTTTTTAAATTTCTTATTCTTTATGCC
>CAZMPS010000133.1:0-5242 GCA_964568305.1 uncultured Burkholderiaceae bacterium | reverse complement strand
GTCTATATATAATTGATAGCATTATCATACTTTGTAGGGAGTTTTCGCCTTCCTATTGGCAGGCGCTATCGTTGCCCAGGTGGGAAGCAAAAATAAACACCTCTTTACTCTGGAAGATGCGATTTTAGCCAATCAACTGTACTGGCCACAAAGGATGAGCTATGACCGCCCGTACTTTGGTGGCAGACAGCATAGATGAGCAAAGGTGCAAAAGCATGATGAAAGGCATTGAGCAAGAAACGATTGTCATTTGGCATGATATTGAATGAAATTCACCTTCTACTTCAGTTCCGTGATGCGCCAGAAGAAAATTGTGGGCCAATGAGTATATTGCTAGATAAGCACATCAAGCATATTGAGGTGCGAATCGTGAAATAAAAACAGATAAAACCTTACGCTTTAGCTTTCTAGATTGTGATGCGACGCAGGCGTAGGGCATTCCCAATCACAGACACTGAACTTAAACTCATGGCGGCGCTTGCCAGCATTGGGCTCAATAATATTCCTAACCAGGGGTATAAAACGCCAGCGGCAATCGGCACGCCGATAAAGTTGTAAATGAATGCAAAGAATAAATTTTGGCGAATATTTTTCATGGTATGCAGGCTCAAAAGCCGGGCTTTGACAATGCCGCGCAAATCTCCCTTCACTAATACAATGTGGGCGCTGTCCATAGCGACATCGGTGCCAGTGCCCATGGCAATGCCGACATTCGCTTGCGCCAATGCAGGCGCATCATTGATGCCATCGCCTGCCATTGCAACAATACGGCCTTGTTGTTGCAGTGCTTGAATGTGACGGAATTTATCTTGTGGCAATACATCCGCCTTGACATCGCTTAAGCCCAATTGGCGCGCCACAGCGGTGGCTGTAGTGACATTATCGCCGCTGAGTACAACAATATGCATGTTAGATTTTTGCAGTTGAGAAATGGCTTCTTGCGTCGTAGCTTTGATGGGATCGACTATGCTGATCATGCCTACCAGCTGATACTCGATTGCCAAAAACATGACAGTTTGGCCCAAGCTGCGCAGCGATTGGGCTTGCGCTTGCAAGGCGGAGATATCGATGCCTTGTTGTTGCAGCATGTGCGCATTGCCGAATATGACTGTTTGGCCTTCAATCAATCCTTGTATGCCTTGGCCAGTAATAGATTGGAAATTTTCAACTGAAGGCAGATGTAACTTTCTTTCTTGCGCAGCCGTGACAATCGCATGCGCCAGCGGATGCTCGCTCATTTTTTCAAGCGCTGCAGCATAGGCTAGCACCTCCATTTCGCCGCTATCTTTAGTGCTGACTATGGATTGCACTTGGGGCTTTCCTTCGGTCAAGGTGCCGGTTTTATCAATCACTAGGGTATCGACTTTTTCCATCAATTCCAGCGCTTGAGCATCTTTGATTAATATGCCTTCTTTGGCGCCGCGCCCGATGCCAACCATGATAGAAATCGGGGTTGCCAATCCCAATGCGCAGGGGCAGGCAATGATTAATACCGATACGGCAGCGACCAATGCATGGGCCAGCGCTGGACTGGGCCCAATCAATGCCCAAGCGATAAATGCCATAATGGCAATAAACATAACAGCTGGAACAAACCATCCTGACACGCGGTCAGCCAATTTTTGGATAGGTGCGCGCGAGCGGCTGGCTTCATTTACCATTTGTATGATTTGCGACAACAGGGTTTGCGCGCCAACCTTTTCTGCGCGTAACAAAAAGCTGCCTGTCTGGTTGACTGTGCCTGCAATAGCTTTGCTGCCCTCTGCCTTTTCCACCGGCATAGATTCGCCAGTAATCATCGATTCATCGATGCTTGATCGGCCTGTGATCATTTCTCCATCGACAGGAATCTTTGCTCCCGGTTTGATGCGTAATAGATCGCCCACATGAATGTGATCAAGGTGAACCTCTTCTTCGCTGCCATCAGCATGGACACGAATAGCGGTATGAGGCGCTAATTCAAGCAGGGATTTGATGGCACTATTGGTTTGCAAGCGGGCGCGCAATTCCAATACTTGCCCCAGCAATACCAATGTAATGATCACCGCAGCCGCTTCAAAATACAGTGGCGTCATGCCATCCATCTTGAAGGCAGCAGGCAAGGCAGCGGGGAAGAGTAATGCCACTAAACTGAATAAGTAAGCGGCAGCTGTGCCCAGCCCAATCAAACTGAACATGTTGAGATGCCATGTCTTGAATGATGTCCATGCACGCATGAAAAATGGCCAGCCGCCCCACAATACTACCGGCGTAGCGAGAACGGCTTGCAGCCAATTGAAAGCTTGCATGCCAAGCTGGTTAGAAAGCACAAGTCCAGGAATCAATTCACTCATGCTGACTCCCAAGAGTGGCAGGGTCAGTGCCAGACTGATCCAGAAACGATGCGTCATATCGCTCAGTTCAGTCGTGTCTTCTTCAGTAGTAGCTAGAAGAGCTTCCAATGCCATGCCGCACTTGGGGCAAGTGCCAGGGCCGATTTGCCGTATTTCGGGATGCATTGGACAGGTATAGACAGCTTCATTGGGAATAGCAGCAGAGGGTATTGCTGCATTCGACTGAGCATCATTTTGTTTATCCGCATAGCGATTTGGATCTGCCCGAAATTTAGTGACACAATGCTGACTGCAAAAATAGAACTTCTGCCCGTTGTGCTCGACTAATTTTTCAGGATTTGTCGCAACTATCATGCCGCAAACTGGATCGATATGAGCATTGTCCAATATTGCCGATCCAACTGATTGATGAGAACAGCAGGATCTAATGGAAACTTCGTCGTGTTTCATAATGGACTCCTTTTTCGCTTGATTAGGTATGCCTATAACCTTATCATATAGTCTGTACTTAACTACAGAGTCAAGCTTTTTTAGGGCATCAAACACCATGAGCGAATCTGGATTAACTATTGGAAGATTGGCGCGCGCTGCAGACGTTGGTATTGAAACCATTCGTTATTACCAGCGTCGTAACTTGTTACCCATTCCCGACCCGCAGAATCGTGCATTTCGGTACTATCCACTTGATTTAATCAACCGCATCCGATTTATCAAGCGTGCACAGGAATTGGGATTTTCTTTGGATGAAATTTCGACGTTGTTAGAGCTTGAGAATGGTGTTAACCGCAAGGCCATTCGCAAAATTGCCAACGATAGACTGGAAGAAATTCGCAGCAAAATAGCTGATTTGCAACGGATGGAAAGCGTACTGACCCATCTCATCCATGAATGCCAGGAAACAGGGAAAAACAAACCTTGTCCGATTATTAATGCATTGGCAAATAAATAATCTTGGCTTACTGCACTTTCAGTATCTTTCTTTTGCAGTTCAAGAAGGCGAACCACTACATGGGCAAAGCTTCAAAATTGGCAAGTTGAGCTTGGGAGCACTTCATGTAATCCAGAATTGAAGTATCGAAAAAGTAGCAGGCTCGAGCCGCTATGCAGCGGCTCGATTTGTAAACTACTACTGACTGCCTATTATGTAATTGCCATTAAAAAGGTGGCAAAACGATATTAATTTGCAGGCTCAAGTTTTGTAATGGTGATTGCGCCATTAAGTTTTTCAGCAATGAACCCAATCTTGTCGCCGACCTTTACCTGATCTAGCATACTTGGCTCCTTGACGCGAAACACCATCGTCATTGCTGGCATGCCGAGGCTGGCAATAGGGCCGTGCTTGATCGTGATTTTTCCCGCATCCTTATCGACTTTTTTGACTTCTCCATCACTCATATCGGTAGCGGAAGAAACAATGGAAGTGGCGTGATCCGCTATCGCCACTGGTGTAGTTTGAATTGCGTGGTCGGCTGTCTCTATTTTTTTCTCTGCCTTGCTGAGTACTTTGATTTTTCCAACCATGCCAGCTTCAAAGTGACCTGGTTGCAGACAGGCGAAATCAAATTTGCCAGTTTTGGTAAATTGCCAGATCAATTCGCCACTCTTGCCGGGATCGACTGCGATCTGGTTGGGTTCGTCGTGTTCCATTTCTGGAAATTTGCGCATCAGCTCTGCGTGCTCTTTTAACTCTTTGGCTGAGCCGAGCACCATTTCATGTTTCAGTTTGCCGTTGTTTTTGACGACGAACTTGATGGTTTCGCCACGCTTGACAGCGATGTTTGCTGGAGTGAAGCGCATGTTGTCATCCATATTGACTTCAATAGTGCGCGAAACCTTGGCAAGATTACCAGGCTTGCCGATTGCAGCAGCATGATCTTGTTTGCCAGCATGGTGTTCTTCATCGCCATGAGAAAAAACTGAGCTTGATACAAGCACTAAAGCGAAGAGCGTCATACGAATAAAGTGTTTCATAATGTTTTCTCCTATAAGAGATAGTAAATTGGGGTAGTGGTGAGCACAACGTGTTCGTACACAGTGGAGCTTAGTGGCCATGATGTGAGGCTCCCTTTCTTATTTTTAGAATGGTTTCTCCTGGTTTTGCATTCATCGCACGCTTGCTTGGAGCACTCGAAGCAGCAGGCATATCGCCTTGCGCACCTTTCCATTCATAAGCTACTGTGCCAGTAGGGTGTCGGTACCAGCCGGGATCTTTGTAATCGTTGCGAGCCAAGCCCTTGCGTACCTTGACCGTGGTAAACATGCCGCCCATTTCCATGCCGCCAAAAGGGCCTTGGCCTGTCATCATGGGGAGGGTGTTGTCTGGCAGCGGCATTTCCATGTCTCCCATGGAACCGCCTTTTTCGCCCATCACCATGTAATCTGGTACCAGATTGTTGATTTTTTCAGCGATGCCGCGATGATCAACGCCGATCAGGGTTGGCACATCATGACCCATGGCATTCATGGTGTGGTGCGATTTATGGCAATGGAAGGCCCAGTCGCCTTCGTCAGTGGCATCAAATTCGATGGCGCGCATCTGGCCGACTGCAACATCGGTCGTCACTTCCGGCCAGCGCGCCGATTTGGGCACCCAGCCGCCATCGGTGCCCGTGACTTCAAATTCATGGCCATGCAAATGGATGGGATGGTTCGTCATGGTCAAATTGCCACAGCGGATGCGCACCCGGTCGCCTTGCCGGCATACCATGGGGTCGATGCCGGGGAAAGCGCGGCTGTTGAAAGTCCATAGATTGAAGTCCAGCATGGTATTGACTTTGGGGGTGTAACTGCCGGGATCGATATCGTAAGCATTTAGCAAAAACACGAAATCGCGATCAACCTTATGCAGGCTAGGATCTTTCGGATGGGTGACCCAAAAGCCCATCATGCCCATCGCCATTTGCACCATT
>CAZMPS010000132.1:1588-5306 GCA_964568305.1 uncultured Burkholderiaceae bacterium | reverse complement strand
TATATATAAAGTTGATTGATCGATTGGTTGATTTGTTTCATAAAAAATGGTTTTTGAATATTAGTATTTCAGTTTAATCTTCAAATCCAAGAATTTTTGGTAGCTTAGGCCACATAAATGCCGCCATCAAACGTTGGCTTCAGTTACGGCGGTTGGTGGTGGCTGCCAAGATTGCGAAGAATATGCCGCAGCCGGAATGTATCTTGGATTTTGGGGCTGGGAATGGTGAGTTGTGCAAATTGTTGGCGGTACAGTTTCCGCAGGCAACAATCATTTGTTATGAACCAACGCCTTATTTAATGGCGGAGGCGAAAGAGAATTTGGCTGGTGTGCAGCAGGTTGTTTTTTGTACTGATGTGACGGAAATTGCCCAGCATTCGGTGGATATTGTGTTTTGCTTGGAGGTGTTTGAGCATCTTCCGGTGGCAGAAACAGAGGCTGCGATGGGGCAAATTACGCGGTTGTTGCGTGATTCTGGCAATGCGGTGGTTGGTGTGCCGATAGAAATTGGTTTGCCTGCTTTGTACAAAGGTATTTTCCGTATGTCGCGGCGTTTTGGCGCATTTGATGCCTCGATCAAAAATGTTCTGCTTGCAACTTTGTGTTCTCCACCAAAAGAGCGGCCTGTGAAAGAGATCGCGCCTGGGCTATCTCAGCACGTTGCTTTTATGCGGGTATCCCGTATAATTTAGTTCATGCGTACCGTAATTGAAACTCCAACATTCCAAAAACAGGCCGAAAAATTATGGTCAGAAGAAGAGCGGCTGGCGTTTATTGACTGGATTGTGATGAATCCTTTAGCAGGGGATGTGATTCCAGGTGCGGATGGTGCACGTAAGGTGCGTTGGAGTCGTGCAGGATCTGGCAAATCGGGTGGCGTACTGGTGATTTACTTCAATCTGACTGAGCAGGAAGTGCTGTTGCTTGCGATGTATGCTAAGGCAGAACGTGCCAATATGCTTCCCTCAGAAATCAAAAAGGTGGTGTGACATGAGCATGACGAAAATTGATATTGAGAAAGTGGCAAAGGCTATAGATGCCGATGCTGGTGAGGTTTTGCCAGACTTGCGTCAAGCATTGGCGGAAGCGAAGGCGGGTATGGGGCGCGTTACCACTTCCGAGCAAATACTTGTGCGCCAGGCGCGTGAGAAATCTGGTTTGACGCAAACTGCATTTGCCGAGCGCATCAAAACTCCCGTAGCAACGTTACGCGACTGGGAGCAAGGGCGATTTGCACCACCAGGTGGTGTCCTGTGTTTGTTTCGATTGATCGTCAAACATCCTGAACTATCCCAAGAGTTGAGCTAGTACAGACAATTCATGTGCTACAAAACCGGACAATTCTAAAAACTCTTAACACATTTACGACGTATTTATCGCGACCCCATCACAAGCAGTACGGAGTGGGGAATTGTGCATGCACCGGATGGTGGGATTATGGGTGTCTATAGTCTTTCAAACGAGGTCACAATGAAGCGCAATGCTTTTTTACAACGAGATGCAGCGTTTGAAAAACAAAGTCGTTATGTGGATTGGCGGTTTATTTATCAACCATGAAAAGCAATTTTTAGAATTTGCGCAAGCAGCTGTAAAATCACGCTTTTCTTACTCGCCTTATTAGTCCATTTTTTATTATGTCTTCTACTTCATTTAACTCGCCTACTTTATCTACCCTTACTGCTTTATCTCCATTAGATGGGCGTTACGCCAGCAAAGTGGATGCGTTGCGCTCGCTTTTGTCTGAAGCTGGCTTTATGCACCATCGTGTCAAAGTCGAAATTTCTTGGTTGCAGGCTTTGTCACAAGCTGGATTTGCAGAAATTAAACCGTTTTCAGCATCAGCCAATGCATTGCTGGATAAAATCAGCCGAGAGTTTGATGAAGCCGATGCCAAGCGAATTAAGGAAATTGAATCGGTTACCAACCACGATGTGAAAGCGGTTGAATATTGGTTGAAAGAACAAGTTAAGGACGTGCCAGAGTTGGTCGCTGCGTCAGAATTTATCCATTTTGCTTGTACTTCAGAAGACATCAATAACACTGCTCACGGTTTGATGCTGAAGGCAGCGCGTGCGGATGTTGTCTTGCCTGCGTTACAAGCATTAATGGCAAAATTGCGAGGACTAGCACATGCGCATGCTGCGTTACCGATGTTGTCGCGCACGCATGGGCAAGCTGCTAGTCCTACGACTTTAGGCAAAGAAATGGCAAACGTGCTGGCGCGTTTGCAAGCTGCTGAAAAACGCATCGCATCGGTTGAAATTTTAGGGAAAATGAATGGTGCGGTGGGGAATTACAACGCACATTTATCGGCTTATCCTGATGTTGATTGGGCGGCATTTTCCAAAAATGTAATCGAAACGCGTTTGGGCCTGACCTACAATCCTTACACAATACAGATTGAACCGCATGACTACATGGCCGAATTGTTCGATGCCATTGCACGTGCCAATACCATTTTGCTGGATTTAAATCGAGATATCTGGAGCTATATTTCGCTCGGTTATTTCAAACAAATCACCAAAGCGGGCGAAATCGGATCCAGCACTATGCCACATAAAGTCAATCCGATTGATTTCGAAAATTCAGAAGGCAACCTCGGTTTGGCGAATGCCTTATTGCGTCATATGGCAGAAAAATTGCCCGTATCACGCATGCAGCGCGATTTGACTGATTCCACCGTGTTGCGCAATATTGGGGTTGCATTTGGTTATACCGTGTTGGCATACGATAGTTGCTTGCGTGGCTTGAATAAATTGGAAGTCAATCCAAGCCGCTTGGCACAAGATTTGGATGCGACGTGGGAAGTGTTGGCTGAGCCAGTGCAAACCATCATGCGTCGTTATGGTATTGAAAATCCTTATGAACAACTCAAAGAATTGACTAGAGGAAAAGGCATTTCAAAAGAAGCCTTGCGTGAATTTGTGCTGACTTTGGCGATTCCACAGGAAGCAAAAAATCAGTTGCTGGCAATGACACCTGCTAACTATCTAGGGATTGCGAAGCAATTAGCTGAAAACATCTAAAAAAATAAACCGAGATTGTCCATTAGCCTTCGTCGTTCCCGCAGGTTTAGTCGGGGACGACGATTTTAAGTTTCTTCGTATCACCATCACTCTCACGAGAGCGATGAGGGAGTTTAGGCTAATGAACAATCTCGGATAAAAAGATATCAATCTGTTTTTGATAGGGAATTACGTTATGCAACGCTATACTAAATTTGCCATGCTGTTACATTGGCTGATCGCCGTCTTGATCGTGGCGGCATTCGCATTGGGTGTCACGATGACGGACATTCCCGGATTGACACCTACTAAGGTACGCTATTTTGCCTGGCATAAATGGTTGGGCGTGACGGTTCTTGGATTGGTTTGCGTGCGTTTATTGTGGCGTTTGCGTCATGCCGCGCCTGCTTATCCGGCTGGAATGGTGAAGTGGCAACAGACGGCTGCTAGCGCTTTGCATGGCGTGTTGTATGTGTTGATGTTTGTAGTGCCCATCTCAGGGTATTTTTACAGCTTGGCTGCGGGCGTACCAGTCGTGTATTTGGGCGTGATTCCCTTGCCAGTGTTGATTGAACCTCATCCAGAGTGGAAGGCGATGTTAAAAGACGTACATTACTGGCTCAACATGATGTTGTTATTAAGCGTTTGTGGACATGTATTGGCGGCGTTGAAACACCATTTTATTGACCGAGATAGCATTTTTAAACGTATTT
>CAZMPS010000132.1:0-1578 GCA_964568305.1 uncultured Burkholderiaceae bacterium | reverse complement strand
GGTTAACTTAGCAATATTTAAATCTAGCAACTTCATTCCGTGGCGGCCAAAATTGATTTGCGCCCGCAAATTGCCGCCGGAACCTTCAATATTCACAATCACGCCTTCGCCAAATTTTTGATGAAAAGCCGTTTCGCCGATACGCCAACCAATATCTCTTTTATTAAAAGATAAGGCCTTGGCATTCGCACCCAGTGTCACGCCCTCTTCATCCCAAGCGGATTTTTGATAAGACGCCGACCATTGCGACTGCACTTTAGGCGAAAGCCATTTCAAAGAGGATTCAGGCAATTCATTCAGAAAACGTGACTTGACGTTATAACGGGTTTGCCCGTGCAGCATCCGTGTTTGCGACAAACTCAAATACAGGCGCTTCCTGGCCCGAGTGATGGCAACATACATTAAGCGCCGCTCTTCTTCTACGCCATCTTCTTCCTTGCTGCTGCTTTCATGTGGGAACAATCCCTCTTCCAAACCCGTGATAAACACAGCATCAAACTCCAAACCTTTCGCAGCATGCACTGTCATCAACTGCAACGCATCCTGGCCAGCAAGCGCTTGGTGATCACCCGCTTCCAGTGAAGCATGGGATAAAAATGCTGACAAAGGCGACATCACCATTTGTAAAGGTACATCAGCACCGAATATTTCAATATTTGGATTAATATTTGGATTAATATTTGGATTAATATTTGGATTAATGTTTGGATTAATGTTTGGATTAATGTTTGGGTTGATGTTGACATTATTAACATCATTCACATCTTTATCATTAGCTACTTTGGGGCCTAACAAAGCTGGCGCAGACTGGCCATAGCCCTCTTCCGAGACGAACTGCATTGCTGCGCTAACCAGTTGCTGCAAGTTTTCTATCCTGTCCGTCCCTTCTTTTTCATGTTGATAATGCGTGAGCAAACCACTCATATTCAACATCACATCCACCATCTCATGCAAAGGCAAATTCTGCGTCTGCGCTTGCATACCTTCAATCAGCCGCACAAAAACGCCCATAGTCGAAGCCACCCGCCCCATCATATGGGCAACTGCAGCATACAACGACACACCTTGTTGCTGGGCCATATCCTGTAATTGTTCGATAGAACGCATACCAATTCCACGCACAGGGAAATTCACTACGCGTAAAAATGCCAAATCGTTATGTGGATTGTCGATCAATTGCAGATAAGCCAAGGCATGTTTGATTTCAGCACGCTGGAAAAAACGTTGCCCGCCATAGACATGGTATGGCATGCCAGCGCTAAACAAAGCATGCTCAATGGTTCTGGATTGCGCATTGGAGCGATACAACACCGCAATTTCACTGCGCGTCATCCCTTCTGCCATCAAATTCCGCACCTCTTCCACGATCCAACGCGCCTCTTGCAAATCAGAACTGGCTTCGTACACGCGCAACAATTCACCATGCCCAGCATCGGTGCGTAAATTCTTACCCAAGCGCTTACTATTGTTTTCAATCAATTGATTGGCGCAATCAAGAATATGCCCATGCGAGCGATAATTTTGTTCCAGCTTGATCAAATTCTGAACTCGAAAATCATGCTCAAAAGCAGCCATATT
>CAZMPS010000131.1:0-5370 GCA_964568305.1 uncultured Burkholderiaceae bacterium | reverse complement strand
GGCACCAGATGTAGAGCAAGCGGTGCGTACTGCTTTGTCCGAATATGAAAAATTGGGTGCTACTTTAGTCGATATTTCTTTGCCTAATACCGCTTTGTCGATTCCGGTGTATTACGTGATTGCATCAGCTGAGGCTTCTTCCAACTTGAGTCGTTTCGATGGTGTCCGTTATGGCCATCGCGCTGAAGAATATAGTGGTTTATCCGATATGTACCGCAAAACACGGGCGCAAGGTTTTGGTGAAGAAGTACAGCGTCGTATTTTGATGGGTACTTATGTGCTGCGGCATGGTTATTACGATGCGTATTACGTGCAAGCGCAAAAGATTCGTCGCTTGATTGCGCATGATTTCCAGGCAGCGTTCAAGCAATGTGATGTGATCATGGGGCCAGTGTCACCGACTGTAGCGTGGGATATCGGTGCTAAGTCAGATGATCCTGTGGCTAATTATTTGGCTGATATTTTTACCTTGTCGACCAGTTTGGCTGGTTTGCCTGGCATGTCGATTCCATGCGGTTTTGGCCAAGGCGAGAAAAATGGCAAACGTCCAGTCGGTTTGCAGCTCATTGGCAATTATTTTGCTGAAGCTCAATTGCTCAACGTTGCGCATCAATATCAATCCGCGACAGATTGGCATACACGCCAACCGGCGTAATACATCATAAAAATACACAATACATGAAGGACATCATGATGCAGTGGGAAGTGGTGATTGGTTTAGAAACGCATGTGCAATTGACGACGTGTTCCAAAATTTTTAGTGGTGCTCCCACCAGTTTTGGTGCCGAGCCTAATACGCAGGCTTGCCCAGTGGATTTGGCGTTGCCAGGCGTGTTGCCTGTGATGAATAAGGGGGCAGTGGAAAGAGCGATTCAATTTGGTTTGGCGATCGGTGCAACGATTGCGCCAAGGTCGATTTTTGCGCGCAAAAACTATTTTTATCCAGATTTACCCAAAGGCTATCAAATCAGCCAGTTTGAAATACCGGTCGTGCAGGGTGGTTCTATTTCCTTTGCTATGGAGGAAAATGGCAAAGCGACATTGCGTACCGTGCAATTGACGCGCGCGCATTTGGAAGAGGATGCTGGTAAATCCTTGCACGAGGATTATCGAGGTATGTCCGGTATCGATTTAAATCGTGCTGGTACGCCATTGCTGGAAATCGTCACTGAGCCCGATATGCGCAGTGCAGCGGAAGCAGTGGCGTACGCCAAAGCTTTGCACGGATTGGTGATGTGGCTAGGGATTTGCGATGGCAATATGCAGGAAGGTTCTTTCCGCTGTGATGCCAACGTGTCGGTGCGTCCTGTCGGGCAAAAAGAATATGGCACGCGTTGCGAAATCAAAAACCTGAATTCCTTTCGCTTTATGGAGGATGCCATCAATTACGAAGTGCGACGTCAGATCGAATTGATTGAAGATGGTGGCCGTGTGGTGCAAGCAACGCGTTTGTACGACCCAGATAAAAGGGAAACACGTGCCATGCGTAGCAAAGAAGATGCGCAGGATTATCGTTATTTCCCCGATCCGGATTTGCCACCGTTGGTGATTGTGCAGGCGTGGATCGACAAGATCAAAACCACCATGCCAGAGTTGCCTGCTGCTATGCGTGAGCGTTTTATGAATGACTATGGTTTGTCTGATTACGATGCATTGTTGTTAACACAATCAAAAGCCATGGCTGTGTATTTTGAGGCAGTGTTGGCGTGTGTGCTTGATGCAAAAAAAGAGCAAGCCAAATTAGTTGCCAATTGGTTGATGGGCGATGTGGCGTCGTCATTGAATCGAGAGGGACTGGATATCGCCGATATCCCCGTATCGGCTGCTCAGCTGGCTTTGTTGCTAAAGCGGATTGCTGACGGCACGATTTCCAACAAGATTGCCAAAGAAGTGTTTGCGGCGATGTGGCAAGAAGTTTCTGATCAGGACAATATTGCTGATGTGATTATTGAAGCCAAGGGCTTGAAACAAATTTCCGACAGCGGTGCCCTCGAAACGATTGTGGATCAAGTGTTGGCTGCGAATGCAAGATCGGTAGAAGAGTTCCGTGCTGGTAAGCAGCAAGCGATCAATGCCTTGATAGGGCAGGCAATGAAAGCCAGCAAGGGAAAGGCTAATCCGGCGCAGTTGACTGAATTGCTTAAGAAAAAATTAATGGGGTGATATCCCATTAATTTTTCTTTCGTGTATTTACGGGCGTATTCGTACTTCTAGTGAACGGTTGTGCTTGTCTCTGGAATTGACCATTGAATATATTCATCTCCAAGTACTGCGTGGAGTGCTTGGAAGGTTTGTGTAGATGAACCTGGTTTATCCACAATGCCATCAAAGTTTGCTCGATGCTCTTCTGCTATAGGCAGATCGGTTGTATTTGCATTCGTTGAAAATGTAAGAATTGGTAGCCTCTTTTGCGGGTTCTCTGGCAGATTTCTTGCATTTTCAAAAGCCCGGTACTCTGCCACTGATTCAGGTCCAGATTTTTGTCCATTACCCAATTCGAAGTCGTGTAACACCACGTCAAATTTAACGCCTTGATTTTTTATCAATTCTTTTGTCGTGTAAATAATAGCAGTGTTTCCCGATGATGTAATGCGATGGCCAGCAGAGAAAAAAATCTCGCCTTGCATGGCTTTAAGACCTTCTTCCGAAGTATTGGTCCAATAAACATCAATGTCGCTATCTACAAATTTTTTCAAAAATGCTTTTATGAGTGAATAAGAGTCCTCTACTACCAAAAGCTTGAAGTTTTTTATCACTTTAGGAGTGCGATCAACGGCCTTTGTCGTTTCTAGCGACGTTTTTTGGGGGGGGACTAGATCAAGAGACGAAATTGCGTACGGTATTCCTTTCCCCAGATCGAAAATGTGATCGGTTGGTAAATCAGTAACTGAATTCTGGCCGGTCAATTTAGAGCCTGTTGTTACAGTCCACATATCTTCTGGATTTAATGGTTTTATTTGTTGTGCTAGAAACATCGTTAGCTGGGTACCATTTCTTTCGTCAGCTTCTCTTAGTAGTTGTTCCAGCGTTTTACCTTCATCGATAATTGTTTTTTCGTCGAAAAATTGTTTATTTAGTATGAATTTGATTAGTTCTTTTTGAACTTGTGAAGTGAAATCGTCCTCTTCGACAAAAGGTGTAAAAAAGGTCTGTTTAAACAATTCAATGAATTCTTTTGATAATGAAGCATTTTTGTTTAATTCCGACAATTCTATTCTGACATTAGCAATTTCTCTATTCTTGATAGCCCGTTCTAAAGTACTTGTTGATGTTATTGGATGTATTTTGTTCGTACTTTTACTTACTGATTCTGCAACGGTATGACTGGATGTGCACGCAAAATTTGGGCAGATTATATTCAAAAAACTTAGCATAACTTTCTTTTAAGAAATATTAAAACGCCAACAGTCATTCATTCAATGAATGATCTGGACGGCATAGACAAATGGTGTGAAGGGGGGATAAAACGAATTGTGTGATGTCAATAATGTTTTCTTATTGACATGTTATATTGCCAATGCAAAAAAAGCAATTATTAAATTGCAAAATTGCTAAATTTCGTTAAAAAGTCTGCCTAAATGGAGTAATTAAGTGTGATAAAAGGCACCATATTATTTTTGCCATAATATGGTGCTTGAAACCCATTTATTGGAGGTTGCGAATTGTTTTGTCGTTACACAACACCATAACGTGATCGATAAGCCGCAACGGCGGCTTGATGTTGACTCAGTTCGTTTTGAGTTCCATGGTTGTTGCCGGTGTTGGCAAGATGATTTAGCAAGTCGTCCAGATTGCCGATCGAGATGACAGGAATGCCGTATTCCAGCGTGATTTCTTGCACGGCAGAGTATTTAGATAGCATACTTTCAGCACCACAGCGTTCCATGCGATCAAGTGCGATTAATACTGCGCAGGGCGTTGCACCAGCGGCGCGTATCATGTTCACCGATTCACGTACGGATGTACCGGCAGAAATGACGTCATCCACAATCACTACACGTCCTCGCAACGGTGCGCCAACCAGGCTACCGCCTTCACCGTGATCTTTCGCTTCTTTGCGATTAAAGGCAAAAGAAACATCCCTCCCTTTGTTAGCCAGCGCAATCGCTGTGCTGGATGCTAGCGTGATGCCCTTGTAAGCAGGGCCAAAGAGCATGTCGAATTCCAAACCGGAATCCAGCAAAGTTTGTGCATAAAATTGTCCTAACTGCCCCAAGCACCCACCATTGCTGAACAAGCCTGCATTAAAAAAATACGGTGAAGTACGCCCAGCCTTGGTCACAAATTCCCCAAAACGCAAAACGCCGCTAGCAAGTGCAAATGCAATAAATTGTTGGCGTAAATTGTTCATGTTATGCATAAGGTGCACCGTTAAGAAAGGTAGTTAAAAGGTGGTTAAAAGAGGATTAATTGATGAATGAAAAGCGGAGGGATTATCCGCTTTGTCATGCTATTTGTGCAAGGGGCGTCGTTACAGCTATTGAAAAATTTTACCCAAAAATCACACAATATATTTCACCCAATTCACAAAAATGGGAGGAAGATGTTGAAATGTTTCCTGTTGAAATCATTTGTGCATACCAACTTTTTTTACCGCTTTACGGGGCTTGAATGAGTGAAAATCTCAATGGTAGTCGACATGATGCGCCGGAATTATTGAATGATGTTTCGCTTGACGACAAATATGTGGTCGAGCGTGGCCGGGCATTTATTACTGGAACGCAGGCTTTGATTCGTTTGCCGATGTTGCAGCGGGATCGGGATTTGAAGGTCGGCTTGAATACGGCGGGGTATATCACAGGCTATCGTGGTTCGCCTTTGGGTAGTGTGGATATGAGTGCGATGAAGGCGAGTAAGTATTTGAATGCACACCATGTCAAGTTTCATCCCGGGGTTAACGAAGATTTGGCCGCTACGGCGGTGTGGGGGACGCAGCAGATCGGTTTGTTTCCTGGTGCGCAATATGATGGCGTGTTTTCTATGTGGTACGGCAAAGGGCCGGGGGCGGATCGCTGTGGGGATGTGTTTAAGCACGCCAATATGGCAGGTAGTGCCAAACATGGTGGTGTATTGGTGGTGGTTGGAGATGATCATGCGGCTAAATCTTCGAGCACTGCGCATCAAAGCGAGCATTTGTTGAAAGCTTGCGGTATTCCGGTTTTGTATCCGGCTTCGGTGCAGGAATATCTGGATTATGGTTTGCATGCATGGGCGATGAGTCGCTATACCGGTTTATGGGTGGCGATGAAATGCGTCACCGACATCGTGGAATCTGGCGCTGTGATTGATGTCAATAGTGATCGAGTACAGATCGTGTTGCCAGACGATTTTGTCTTGCCACCGGGTGGTTTGAATATCCGTTGGCCAGAT
>CAZMPS010000130.1:2403-5375 GCA_964568305.1 uncultured Burkholderiaceae bacterium | reverse complement strand
ATATAAGACAACGTCATACCACCTCACATTTGTAAATCAATAATGAATCAATAACGAATAAAATCGTTGCAAACCACGCAAACCAATGCAAATACAGCGTCAAAAACATGGAGTATGGTAATAAATTTCATGCATATTCCAAACTACAAAGTATTTATTTGCTTATATACTTATTTGGCATATAGAAGTGCATAAACCGCATACTAACGATACGACAATAGCGATCATGGTTTGATTGCTTGTGCAGCATAACTTTCTCTTTCTTATTCGGAGCGATATCTCATGAATCTTCATCAACTGCGTTTTGTCCGGGAGGCGATACGACAAAATTACAATTTGACTGAGGTCGCCAAAGCTCTGTATACCTCACAGCCTGGCGTATCCAAGGCCATTATTGAATTGGAAGAAGAACTGGGAGTGGATATTTTCATGCGGCACGGTAAGCGTATCCGTGGTTTGACTGAACCAGGGCGCGCAATTCTACTATCGGTGGAACGCATCATGCAAGAAATCGATAGCTTAAAGCGCATAGGAAAAGAGTTTGCAGCACAAGAAAGCGGCAGCTTCACTATCGCCACCACGCATGCGCAAGCACGCTATGTGCTTCCCAAGGTGGTGCAAGCTTTTATGCAGAAATTTCCCAAGGTGCGTTTGTCTTTACTGCAAGGTAATCCCAAGCAAATCGTCGACATGGTGTCCAAGGATCAGGCGGATTTAGCGATTGCGACCGAGGCGATTTTGGGCGCCGATGGTTTGGTGTCTTTGCCATGTTATCAATGGGAGCATGTCGCTATCGTTCCACCCAATCATCCTTTGTTAAATACCAAATCGACTACATCGATTACTTTAGAAGAAATCGCCGCTTATCCTTTGATTACTTACGACGGCGCGTTTGCCGGACGTCACAAAATAGACCGCGCGTTTGCCTTACGGGATTTAAAACCAGATGTGTTGTTAGAGGCGATCGACGCGGATGTGATTAAAACCTACGTCGAACTTGGAATGGGTGTAGGCATCATTGCCGGTATGGCGTTTGATCCCGAACGCGACAAAAACTTGCGCGCGCTGTCCTTAGGTCACTTATTCGGCACCAACGCCTCACGCGTCGCCATCCGGCAAGGTGCGTATTTGCGTAGTTATATGTATGCCTTCATTGAACAACTTGCTCCAGCGTTGAATCGTAAATTGGTGGAGCAAGCGATGCGGGGGGAAAAGGATCATTATGACTTGTGATCTGTCACTTCTCAGCTCTCAGCTAAGTTTTGTAATACGTTGGGTTCAGTATCAAATTGCTCGGCAATAATAGCTTGTGCAATAGCGTTTTGTGCTTCTGGACTAGTGATGAATGTTGGATTATTACTTCCAAATTTTCCATGTACTAGCTCAGATGTATGTCCATTTGCTGATCTGCTGATTTGCTGTTAGCTTGGGTTCTGCGTTCGACAATCCATCAATGAGACGTTGATCTAATAATACGTCTGTTAAGTCGTCTGCTCTGAACAATGCTTTTTGTACGAAGCATCATTGAAAACTGCCGATTGTTGATTAGGGCTAAGGGCAAAAATGTCATCTATAGCGGAATTGTCACCTGCGGTGATTCTTTCTGCGAATGATTCTGGGGTAGGAGCATTTGTCTCGTTTAACAATGGATTAGTTACTACACTCGTTACTTGGCCTACGTTCATTTAATTTTCCTTTTGTTTAAGTTCAATTCAAGCACGCGTTACATCCTCAAGTGATGAAACAAGGTGATTAAAAAATAAAGCCGTGTTTGACATCCAAATATCCAATTAAACGCATTTGGCTTTTGATCAACGTTTAATGTTATTTATTTTGCACTATTTTTCTGTGTGTGTGGATAAATTTCCAAGGCCGGATACTTGTAATGAGCTAAGCAGGATGATCGCCGCCCACGCGCTATCAGCAGGCGCCGTTTTGGTCAGCAATAATCATCGCCATTATTCGCGTATAGAAGCATCGCTTATTTTGGAAAATTTGGTGGTGGATCAAAACCCAAAATAAAATTTGCCGCTTAGCTTGCCCTTTACATATCAGTTATAATCCCATCCCTTCCGAGGAGCGTTGCGACGAAATAGTGAATTGTATTTCGCCAGGCTCGGAACTTTCTTACTGCAACTGCGCTCACGTACTTTTTTCTAATCAAAGGAGCGCGTGATGAACGCCATATTTCAATCCCCGCAAGAACAACAATCACAACAATCATCTCAACACGATTACTGCATCGCTGACATTGGCTTGGCGGATTGGGGTAATAAAGAAATCAAAATTGCTGAAACCGAAATGCCTGGTTTGATGGCGATTCGGGAAGAGTTTGCTGCCAGTTTGCCGCTGAAGGGTGCGCGTATTACTGGGTCGATTCATATGACGATCCAAACAGCGGTGTTGATTCAAACGTTGGAAGCATTGGGCGCGCAGGTGCGTTGGGCTTCTTGCAATATTTATTCGACGCAAGATCACGCGGCGGCGGCGATTGCTGCGGCTGGTACGCCGGTATTTGCGCTTAAAGGTGAGTCATTAGAGCAATATTGGGAATTCACCCATCGTATTTTTGAATGGAGCGATGGCGGGTATTCCAACATGATTTTGGATGATGGCGGCGATGCAACCTTGTTATTACATTTGGGTAGCCGTGCTGAGCAAGATATTTCCGTGTTGAATCATCCGACTTCAGAAGAAGAAATCTGTTTATACCAATCGATCAAGCAACGTTTGGCGACGCAGCCAAACTGGTACTCTACGCGTTTGGCGCAGATCAAGGGTGTGACGGAAGAAACTACCACTGGCGTGCATAGGCTGTATCAAATGCATAAGGAAGGTAGATTGGCTTTTCCTGGCATCAATGTGAATGATTCTGTCACCAAATCCAAGTTCGATAATTTATACGGCTGCCGTGAGTCGTTGGTCGATGGCATCAAGCGTGCAACGGACGTCATGATTGCAGGGAAAATAGC
>CAZMPS010000130.1:0-2393 GCA_964568305.1 uncultured Burkholderiaceae bacterium | reverse complement strand
GCTCTGCACAAGCGATGCGTGCGTTGTCGGCACAGGTTTGGGTCACAGAAATCGATCCAATCTGCGCTTTGCAGGCGGCGATGGAGGGGTATCGCGTGGTGACCATGGATTATGCGGCGGAACATGGTGATATTTTTGTTACCTGTACTGGCAATTTTCACGTCTTGACGCATGCGCATATGCAAAGGATGAAAGACCAGGCAATTGTGTGCAATATCGGTCATTTTGATAACGAAATTGATGTCGCTTCGCTCAAACAATACACTTGGGAAAATATCAAACCCCAAGTCGATCATGTGATTTTCCCCGACGGTAAACGCATCATTTTGTTGGCTGAAGGACGTTTGGTGAATTTGGGCTGCGGCACGGGTCATCCATCGTATGTGATGAGTTCGTCATTCGCCAACCAGGTCATGGCGCAAATCGAGTTGTACAGCAATACCGCAGCGTATCCGCTGGGCGTTTACACCTTGCCGAAACATTTGGATGAAAAGGTCGCACGTTTGCAGCTCCAAAAGTTGAATGCGCAATTAACCGAATTGACCGATGAGCAAGCGGCGTATATCGATGTCCCCAAGCAAGGGCCGTACAAGCCAGCGCATTATCGTTATTAAGCTATATGATTATTGATCGTCGTTCCGGTGGTTTTAAGTTTTGCTGTATTTCAACAAAGGAAAATTTCATGCAAGTGTTGATTATTTGGTTGATTAATGCCTGCGCTTTGTTGGTTGTGCCTTATTTGATGCAATCGATACGCGTAGACAGTTTCTTCACTGCATTAATTTCAGCCTTATTGTTGGGTTTAGTGAATACGTTAATTCGTCCTTTATTGGTGATATTGACCTTGCCTGCCACCGTTTTTACTCTAGGTTTGTTTATTTTTGTCATCAATGGCTTGATGTTTTGGATGGTGGCGCATTGGGTGGATGGATTCCATGTCTCTGGTTTTTGGTCGGCGGTGGGCGGTGCGCTGTTGTATAGCGTGATTTCTTGGGCGCTATCGGTTCTATTACTGCAAAAATAAATTATTAAAAAATAACAAAACAGAAAAATAATAAAATGACAACAAAGCAATTTAGCATTGAATTTTTCCCTCCAAAAACACAGGAAGGCGTTGAAAAACTACGCGTCACACGGACTGCTTTGGCAGCGTTGAATCCGGCGTACTTTTCGGTGACGTTTGGTGCGGGCGGTACGACGCAAGACGGCACCTTAGCGAGCGTGTTAGAAATTCGGCAGGAAGGGCACGAAGCCGCCCCGCATTTGTCTTGCGTGGGCGGTTCGCGTGATTCCATTCGCGCTATTTTGAAGACCTATCAATCTCATGGCATCAAACGCGTGGTGGCTTTGCGGGGCGATTTGCCTAGTGGTTATGGTGCGTCGGGCGAACTCCGTTATGCCAATGAATTGGTGGAATTTATTCGTGCTGAAACGGGTGACTGGTTTCATATAGAAGTCGCGGCTTATCCCGAAATGCATCCACAAGCCAAGTCGCCGCAAGACGATATGAAAAATTTTGTGCGTAAAGTACAAGCAGGGGCGAATGCGGCGATTACGCAGTATTTCTATAACGCGGATGCGTATTTCCGCTTTGTAGAAGAAGCCCAGCGCGCGGGTGTTGCTATCCCTATCACAGCGGGAATCATGCCGATTACCAACTACACCCAGTTAATGCGCTTTTCAGAAATGTGTGGTGCAGATATTCCACGCTGGATACGTTTAAAACTAGCCAGCTTCGGCGATGACAGCGCATCGATTCGCGCGTTTGGCTTGGATGTGGTGACGCAATTGTGTGAACGTTTGCTGGCCGGCGGCGCACCTGGTTTGCATTTTTATAGCATGAACCAGGCGGCGGCGACTACGGCGATATGGCAGCGTTTGAAGCCTCTTTAGTTCTCACATCATTTATAGGAGTTGTCCTAAACACGCTATGCATTCACAGCAACCTCCTCCAACTTGTGACACGCAACCAGCAATTTGGTCAAAAGGAATGGCGCTTACACATGTTCCTGCCGCTGTAAATACGTCGTTACAGCCTCCACTGGCTGTTGTAACAATTGTTCCTACTCCGTTAATCAAGCAGTCTCCAGCTGAAAAGATTGTGCCAGAGCAACTTTCTACGGTTGAAATAGTTGTGCCAACGCAATCCCCGGCCAATGAGAGGGTTGTATTAAAGCAAGTCACTGTTGCGGAAGCAGCTTCGTTACAACAAATTATTGGATTGCCAGGACTTTGGTGGGCTGGCTGCTGATAAGCATAGTGTGATCCGCCGCCGTATTGGGCGCCTGGTGTTAGCGCATAGGGATAGGTAGGGTAGTAACAGCAATCTATGCAGCAGATAGAGCCGTAATTGTTTCGCCTGGTGTTATTTACAGACCCATTTGTCCCAGTGG
>CAZMPS010000129.1:0-5473 GCA_964568305.1 uncultured Burkholderiaceae bacterium | reverse complement strand
TGGTCACGACAGCCTGTAATTTTTCTGCATCGCAAGCTAAAGGTTGCGCAATAGGAATCATCCGCACAATCGCAGAATCAACTGTGGGGGGCGGATCAAAGGCGGTTGGGGGGACAATAAACATCAATTCCATTTGATAGCGCCACTGCAACATGACAGACAAACGCCCATATGCTTTGCTACCAGGAACAGCGACCATGCGTTCAACCACTTCTTTTTGCAACATAAAATGTTGATCCTCAACCAACCCTGCAACCTCAGCCAAATGGAATAACAAAGGACTAGAAATGTTGTAAGGCAAATTACCAACCACTCGCAATTTCTTGCCCACCGGAATTGCAATCGTAGAAAAATCAAAGTGCAACGCATCGCCAGCATGAATAGTCAGCTTCGCTGGATTAAATTTTTTCTGCAAATAACTAACCAAATCACGATCAAGCTCCAGCACGTGCAACTGCTTTAACGAATGCAACAACAAATTGGTCATCGCGCCCAAACCAGGTCCGATTTCAATCATCACATCATCTTGTTTAGGTGCAATCACGCGGATGATATCGTCAAGAACTGTTTGATCAGTCAAGAAGTTTTGGCCGAAGCGTTTACGAGGAATATGTTTCATTTGTTTATTATCGTTCTTGACTCTAATTTTTGCTGATGATTGCCATGCGGGCAGCTAACTTAATCGCTGCGCACATACTGCCGTAATCTGCATGTCCCGGCCCAGCACTCGCAAAATCCAACGCTGTCCCGTGATCAACCGAAGTGCGAATAATAGGCAAACCAAGCGTAATATTGACACCAGTACCAAAACTGACATGTTTCAACACGGGCAAACCCTGATCGTGATACATCGCCAATATGCAATCAGCATGCTGCAAATAACGTGGCTGAAATAATGTATCTGCCGGATAAGGGCCTGTCACATCTATGCCATGTGCTTGTGCGGCCAAAATAACAGGATGAATTACATCAATTTCTTCACGCCCAAGATACCCTCGCTCGCCGGCATGAGGATTCAATCCAGTCACTAAAATACGGGGTTTAAGAAGACCAAATTGACGTTGCAATCCGTGATGAATAATTTGCAATGTTTTCAATAAACCATCATACGTAATCGCTTTCGGCACATCTTTCAATGGCAGATGTGTCGTCGCTAATGCGACACGCAAAGGTTTTTCTGCTGACGGTGAAGTCGCCTCATCTTTCCCATCCACCAACATCATTACAACTTGCGCAGTAGCCGTCTTGGATGCGAGATATTCAGTATGCCCAGTAAATGGCGCGCCAGCGTCATTAATCGTACTTTTTTGCAAAGGTGCTGTGACAATCGCATCAAAACGATGCGTGAGCGCACCGTCAATCGCGATATCAAGCATTTTTAATACAGCCAATCCATTGCGGGAATCCAATTGCCCTGCAATCACCGGCGCAACCAAAGGACAATCAACTACAGCGATTTTTCCAATGTGTTGAGTGAATGATGTTGAGCCTGAAAAGGCATGCAAACGAATGGCAGGATCAATTTTGGCCGCAAGTGTGGCGAGAAAAACAGCATCACCGATCAAAACACAAGAGACCTCAGTACGCAAGGCCCAAGCCGCCCTAATCGCAACCTCTGGCCCTATACCAGCAGGTTCACCAATAGTAATAGCAACTAAAGGACGTGCAAATCCCAAACTTTGCGATACCGCATCCATGTTTTACTGTCTTGATAAGAATGCGTCGTTTATTTATCGTCTGAACGATATTCCACATAAGCACGATCACGCAATTGCTGCAACCATTCTTCCAGTGCCACCTCTAGTTTACGCTCCCGTATAGCAAGACGCGCAACTAAGCGCTGGCGCTCTGGTGAAACAGCATCCGTTTTGCGCTCAATCACTTCAATCAAATGCATACCAAAAGGCGACTCTACTGGGGAACTGATTTGACCAGGTTGTAACGCATTCATGGCACGCTCGAATTCTGGCACCGTATCACCTGGATACAACCAACCAAGATCACCACCTTTGCTGGCAGATCCGTCATTCGAAAACGATTTGGCTAAATCTTCAAACTTCGCCACGTTATTGTCTAAACGATCTTTGATTTCCAACAGCTTACGACGCGCCTCCGCGGCAGAAACGAGTTGATTGACCTTAATTAAAATATGACGTGCATGCGTTTGCGTAACCATCGCATCGCTGGCTTTGAGCACACTCGCCCGACGTTTCGCGATAAATTTCACAATATGAAAGCCATTTGCACTTTTCAATAAGCCAGAAACTTCACCTGGGCGCAAATTCGCAATCGCATCAATAAATAATTGCGGCAGTCGATCCGCACCACGCCAACCAATTTCCCCACCAGTTAAGGCATCTTTCGCATCAGAATAACTTGCCGCAAGTTTGTCAAACGCAGCACCTGATTTCAATTGTTGCAAGACGTTTTCTGCGCGAGCACGAGATGCAGCGACTTGTTGCGTTGACGCATTTTCAGGAATATGGATCAGAATTTGTGCCAAATTGAATTCCTCTTGTCCCTGCGAACCACGTTCTGCCGCCAAATAATGATCGACTTCCGCATCCGTCACTTGGACCTTATTGTCGACTTCACGCTCACGCAAGCGTTGCATGATGATTTCTTCCCGAATATCTTCACGAAAACGCGCAAATGACATGCCTTCACGCTCTAATTGGTTGCGAAAATCTTGCAAGGACATCTTGTTTTGTTCAGCAATCCCTTTGATGGCACGATCAAGCATGACATCATCTACTTGAATTCCATTTTCTTTAGCCAACTGTAATTGTGCTCGTTCCAGCAACATGCGCTCCAACACCTGTTTTCGCAAATCTGCCTTCGCTGGCAAGTTAATGCCCTGTTTTTGCATACGTGCTTCAAGCGACGCAATCCGCTGCATCAACTCAAGACGCGTAATAATTTCATCATTCACCACAGCAACAATCGCATCAACATCCTGAACTTTGCTTAGTTTTTTGAGGGGACTCGTCGTTTTGGTCAAACTGCCAACTATACGCATGTTGAAACCGTTTGCATCAGTCGACGGTGCTGCAATAGTTTTTTCTTGCCCTTGAGCATTAAAGGCCACCCCACCCAACATCGCGGACAAAATAAAAATAACGACATGGATATTGCGAATTAATTTCATGATTTTTTAATCTTTACAATCTTTACAATCTTTACAATCTTTGTAATTTTTATAATTCTTGCATTTTTTACATACCACAAATTATCATCGAACAACGTTGTTCGGTTGATTAATTTGTTGATAACCAGGAATACTTCTCTTTAACGACTCCAAAGGATTTGAACCTAATTTGGACAAGCCATTCAACTCCAATTGAATAAAAATCTGCGTACTCGTAGTTTGGCTTGCCGTCACAAAATGTTGCGCAACCAGACGGAAAATCCAACAATCGGCGCTGTATTCTATGCCAAACAAGCTATCTACAGTTTTCCTCTCAGGTAAGGAATAACTATTACGACCTACCGCATACCATCTTTGAGCAATAGGCCACTGAGCCGACAAGTTAAATTGTTCAAAGCTATCACGCAAATAGCGATACTCCGCATTCATCACATGCTTTGGCTTAGGTTGCCACTGCAGACCATAATTACTGCTATATGTATTATGCGTACTTTCGTTGTACTGAATTGCGCTATCTATACTGAGACTCGGCGATAAACGTCCATTAGCGGACAACAATAAATCCGAACGCGCACTATTTTGCACGGGATTGGTTGCATCTAAAACGACTCTTTGATCCCTGAAATAAAAGCGCTGCCCAATAGCCAGTCTCAAACGCTCAATTCCAGATGCTTCGCTATAACGCGACACTAACGCAGCCGTTAATTGATTAGCATCGCCAATACGATCCGAACCAACAAAGCGATTTTCGCTAAACAATTGTGCAAAGTTAAAAGTCACCTCTCCACTATCAAAATTCGGATACAAACTTTGATCGCGATAAGGAGTATTCACGTAAAACAAACGTGGTTCTAATGTTTGTTTGATTGCCTGGCCAAACAAAGACGTGTCGCGCTCAAAATACAAGCCGCTATCCAATGAGAACGTCGGGACAGTACGAGAAAATGCAGATGGGCCGGTGGTCGTATTAGTCGAACTATCAAGTTGATAATTACTCAAATGAAGCGATAACTTGGGAGTCAAGAAATAAGCAGGGCTCACAAAAGGATATGAAATCTTTGGATTTAATACCAAGCGATCACCGCTCACCTTTTCAGGGTGCGAAAAACGCGTCAATTCTGAATCGAAACTCCAATTGAGATTTTCATTTTGATTTCCGCTATGAAAATTCAGTTGTGGTAAGCGATCATAGGGGCGATCCACTTTCAACGTAGGATCCAAAATGGCAGCAGGATCTTGCAAGATTTGATAACTTTGCAAACGTGCCGAAGCACTCCATTGTGCCCCACTGTAATCGGTGCGCAATTCACGTACCAATTGGCGCTGTGAACTGGCCGTAATTGTTTTGGCAAAATCGCTAGGATAATTGTCATCCGATGCCACATTTACATTCCAGCCAAAGGACAAATGCGGCATCAATGTCTGTGTATGCGTAGAAGCGAGCGAATAACGATTAGTTTTGGTTTTCTGATCATCAAACAGCACTTCTGCATTCGTTTCGCCTTTGTAAGCCTGTCCAAGATAACGACCATCCGTTCCCAATTGCAAACCACGCTGTGTAATCAATTTTGGATATAAGGTCAAATCACGATTCGGTGCGATGTTGACGTAATACGGCACGGTCAAAGCAGATAAGCCATTGGTGCCAAATTCAATTGTTGGTGGCAATACACCAGATTTGCGCTCACCAGATAAAGCAAAAGACATGGTCGGCGCACCTAAAATAGGCATACCCTTGAAGTAAAGCGCAGCATTAGATGCTTTACCCAGGTCCCGCCCCATATCAATTTGCAAACTATCCGACTTCAAATACCAATCTGGATTACCACCCTCACAAGTGCTATATGTGCCACGCACCACGTTGACGCGGTCCTCACCTTCAAAATTGACACGCTCCGCCTTACCTTGCGCATTGTTGAGCTCCAACTTGTAAGTCGGATTTGTAATACAGCCCGTACTAGAGTCCATATTAAAACGCACAGCATCACCAGTATAACGATCACCAAAACGTTGCAAACGCACTTGTCCGCTTGCCCCGACTTCATTTTCCACCTGATGATAAATCGCCTGATCCGCATTCAATTTGAGTATGCCGCGGACAATTTCAGCCTTTTGCTTCAAGCGCACTTCACGATCAGGACGGCCGTTGATTGTTTCTGCCTGAATAAATAAGGGCGCATTGCCGTCCTGAACCCTAGGATTGACTTTATTCAGATTATTCACTGTCTCGGTAGAACTATTGTTCTGCGCGTTGCCCAACACAGGCGCGGACACAAGCATTAACAGCACCATCAAGGTGCGAAGCACACCGGGCGGATGAGAAAA
>CAZMPS010000128.1:0-5519 GCA_964568305.1 uncultured Burkholderiaceae bacterium | reverse complement strand
GCTGGATCTGGGCACGGTGCAGATGCTGGTGCTGGATGAAGCGGACCGCATGCTTGACATGGGCTTTATTCGAGATATACGAAAAATTCTAGCGACTTTACCCAAAAAGCGGCAGAACCTATTATTTTCAGCCACTTTTTCTGACGAAATTAAAAACCTGGCCAATGGCTTGCTAAACAACCCAGCCACCATAGAAGTCGCACGTCGCAACTCCACCGTTGAGGTGATCGTGCAAAAAATACATCCGGTCGACCGCGATCGTAAGCATCCGATGCTCAGCCATTTAATTAAAACCAAGCAATGGTCACAAGTATTGGTATTTACCCGCACCAAGCACGGCGCCAACAAACTGGTTGAACAACTAGGCCGTGATGGTATCGGTGCGATGGCCATCCATGGCAACAAAAGCCAAACCGCACGCACCAAAGCACTGGCTGAATTCAAAAACGGGGCTCTGCAGGTATTAGTAGCAACCGACATTGCAGCGCGTGGGATTGATATTGATCAACTACCACATGTCGTGAATTACGATTTGCCCAACGTTCCAGAAGATTATGTCCATAGAATCGGCCGCACTGGCCGCGCTGGTGCAAATGGTGAAGCGGTATCGCTCGTCTGTGTTGATGAGCATGACATGTTAAAAAACATAGAAAAGCTGATCAAACAATCATTGCCCAAAGAAATCATCCCAGGCTTCGAACCCGACCCACACGCACATGCGCAACCGATACAACTGCGCAGTGGAAATGGCAATCACCGCAATCCACGCCCACCTACAGGCGGCGTAGTCAAGGTTGCCAATTCACGATCTGCCGCACCACGTGGCAGCTCTCGGCCCAAAACCGCAAAATTCGCCCCGCGGTCAAACGCGACGCATCGCTCAGGCGGGAGAGGCAAATAGTTTTAATTTTGTTGCCAGCGCAGACAAATACGTTTTTCGACCTCAAGATCATAGGGCTTGCCATGATTGCAATACTGGCTATTCATACCAATACCAGCAGCAAACAATAAGCCCTCTTTGCTAGACACAATCGGTAAACAGCTACGCATCCAAGGTGGAATGCCCAAAGCTTGATAATGATGTTTCAAACTCTTGCCAGGTCGATTCCACGCCAGTTTTAATCGTTCACCACCCTGACGATAGGAAATATGCAAGTGTTGGTTGCGTAGCCAACTAGCATCAACACCCACTGCTGCCACATCAAAATGCAGGACGCCACCATATTCGGGAAACGCAATCTGCGATTCTCCATCCCAACAAAATGCAAGCGACGGAGTGTTTTCAAGCAGTGCAGCATCTTGTCTTGCAACAAGAAATATACGATTGCGATAACGCCGAATCTGGCCATCAGGATGCGTAATACAAATCTGCGCATCCTCTTTGGCTTCCAACAATTGGCTACGCATTTCTACCAACCATGCCGTTGATGGCATACGCCAACCGTGCAAACCCAGCCAATAACGCAGCACGTTATCCATCCTGTCGATGCTATTCACCTTGCTCAATTGCAAAAGTTGTGCGATGTTTAAACACGCATCGCTTTGGCAAGCTTGCAAATCCTGCTGCGCCAACTCATCCAACAAGCGCTGCGCGGATTGCGCATGTTGCGCCGTACGCACTAAGCGCTCTTGAAATCCAGGAAAACAATGTGCAATAGAAGGCATCACTTGATGACGCAATGCATTGCGCGCAAAACGTGGATCGTTATTCGACTCATCCTGAACGTAAGCAATTTTCTGATGAGCAATAAAACCTTCCAATTGCGCTCGCGACAAAGCCAGCAATGGCCTAGCCATGAATAAATCCGCATGCTGCAATAAATTCGGTGCACGATTCAACGCATCCATGCCCGACAAACCTGCCACGCCAGAGCCGCGTAACAATTGCAATAATACCGTTTCAGCTTGATCATCTTGATGATGCGCCGTCAACAATAAAGATACGTGATGACGCTGACACAAAGCACCCAAGGCTGCATAACGCCCAACGCGTGCCGCTTCTTCGATACCACTTTTATTTTTTTGACCAAGCGTAATTTTTTGCTGATCAAATGCAATACCAAATTGCGCACATACATGTTGACTATGCATCAACCAATCATCTGCATGCGGACTCAGCCCATGATGTACATGAAAAGCCAATAACTTGATCGCATATTTGGCCGCATATTGCATGCCATTCGTGCTATGACGGTGTACATAATTCTGCATTAATAGCAACAACGCCAAAGAATCCAATCCACCACTGTAGGCCACAGCAATCGTAATTTCTTGCGGTTTTAATGGAAATGAGAATGAAGCCTGCTTTGAATGCGATGTTGCCATATCACCGCCATTTTTTGCCATAAAAAAACGCGCTAGGATCTCCTCTAGCGCGTATTCAAAAACATTAACTACAGACAATACTGAGTCACTTCCCACCACCTACTCCAAATTATTCTAATTATTCTGATTATTCTGAGGATGAAACTTCTTTGAACTTGCCATAATTCATGAGTTTTTCATGACGATTGGCCAATAAATCTTTCACTTTGACGCCATGCAATTGGCGCAAGGTATCAGCTAAAGCGCGTTTGAGTAACTCGGCCATTTGTTTAACGTCACGATGCGCACCACCCAATGGCTCGTTAACAATCTTATCCACCAAGCCTATCGCTTTCAAACGATGCGCTGTCAAACCCAATGCTTCTGCTGCATCAGCCGCACGTTCCGCAGTTTTCCAGAGAATAGAAGCACAACCTTCAGGTGAAATAACGGAATACGTCGCATGCTGCAACATCAACACGGCATCCCCAACCGCAATCGCCAACGCTCCACCAGAACCACCTTCACCAATAATAGTAGCAATCAAAGGCACTTTCAGCTCTGCCATGACATACAGATTATGGCCAATCGCTTCAGATTGTCCGCGCTCTTCCGCATCAATACCGGGAAAGGCGCCTGGTGTATCAATAAAAGTAAAAATTGGCAAATTGAACTTCTCGGCCAATTTCATCAAACGCATTGCCTTGCGATACCCTTCTGGTTTCGGCATGCCAAAATTGCGCAATGCGCGCTCTTTGGTATCACGTCCTTTTTGATGGCCAATTACCATACATGCCTGACCATTAAAACGCGCCAAACCACCCACGATAGACAAATCATCTGCATAAGTACGATCCCCATGTAATTCGTGAAAATCGGTAAAAATATGCTGCACATAATCCATGGTGTATGGCCGCTGCGGATGACGTGCAATTTGCGACACTTGCCAAGGAGTTAATTTGGCATAAATATCTTTCGTCAGTTGCTGACTTTTTTTCGCCAGACGATCAATTTCCTCCGAAATATCCACAGCCGAATCATCTTGCACAAAGCGTAAATCTTCAATTTTTGATTCCAGCTCTGCAATAGGTTGCTCAAACTGAAGAAAAGTCGTTTTAGTCATCGTATTCTCAAATTTATTAATATTTTATGTGTTTAATCGAGCGCTGTTTAAACTAAGACGAAGCCGAAACAGGATCAAGACTACGCCACAAATACCAAGTAGCGACAGTACGCCAAGGCTCCCAATTAGCCGACAGTTCGCGCATATCGCTGCGCGAAACCGGCTCCCCAGCAAAATAATTGATGCTGATCCCCTTAAGCAATCCAAGATCATCCAAAGGCAGAATATTAGGGCGGTGCAGATTAAATATCAAAAACATCTCAGCTGTCCAGCGACCAATACCACGAATTTGAATCAATTCCGCAATCACTTCCTCATCAAGCATTTCTGCCCATTTATCAGCATGAACACGCTTGGCTTTGAAATGACTGGCTAAATCAATGATGTACTCTGTTTTACGCTTGGATAAACCACAACTAGCAAGACTTTCCGGCCCTATTCTCAACACCTGTGTCGGTGTGCATTTTGGACAAATAGCTAAAAAATTTTTCCATACTGTTTCAGCCGCCTTGGTTGAAATTTGCTGCCCAATAATTGAGCGTGCCAATGTCACAAACGGTTCGCGACGTACGGGCAAATGCATATGCTCAAATTGCGGGATCAATTTATTCAAAATACGATCACGTTGCATGAGCTCAGCCGTTGCTTCTTCCCAGTAATCAGGCTTGATGCATTTCATCGCTGGTACATTCACGCTCATACACAACGCCATTCGGTACAACCATTGGATTTATCTTCCAACACAACCCCTTTTGCCAACAATTCACTACGAATACTGTCCGCCAAAGCAAAATCCTTGGATTTTTTCGCATCAATTCTGGCCTGTATCAAAGCAGTAATTTCCTCTTGACCAAGTTGTACGCTTCCAGAATACGCAGCTTCTTGCACTCCGGCTGGTACCAAACCCTGCAAATACTCTTTAGGCTCACGTTGCAATAAACCGATAGTAGCCGCCAATGCCTTCAGCTGACGCGCCAATAAAGGAGATTTGGTTTTATTCAGCACACTAGCCAAATCGAACAAAGCAGCTAAAGCAAGCGGTGTATTGAAATCATCGTTCATGGCTTCCGCAAAACGTGCTGCATACGATTCCGACCAATCCAAAGGCCCTATATCCAATGAAATGTCTTTCAACGCTGTATACAAACGCGCTAACGCCACTTTGGCATCATCCAAATGCGCATCTGAATAGTTCAACGCACTACGATAATGTGCACGCAACATAAAAAACCGTAGTACTTCAGGATCATATTTCTTCAACACATCACGAATGGTGAAAAAATTACCCAACGATTTAGACATTTTTTCGTTGTCCAAGCGCACAAATCCGTTATGCATCCAATAATTAACAAAACGATGCTGGCAAGCGCCTTCTGATTGCGCAATTTCATTTTCATGATGCGGAAATTGCAAATCGGCTCCACCTCCATGAATATCAAAATGTTCCCCTAACAATTCACAAGCCATAGCGGAACACTCAATATGCCAACCAGGACGACCACTACCCCACTTGGATGGCCATTTCACTTCTTCTGGTTCGGATGGTTTAGATGATTTCCAAAGCACAAAATCCAATGGGTCACGCTTATCCACACTCACATCCACACGCTCCCCCGCACGCAAATCATCTAGAGATTTTCCAGATAGTTGGCCATACCTAGGGAAATCACGCACTGAATAATTGACATCACCATCCCTACCTTGATAAGCCAAGCCATTTTTTTCTAATTTTTCAATCAAACGCAACATCTGTGGCACATAATCTGTTGCATGTGGCTCATGATCAGGTGGCAAAATACCGATAGCAGCGGTATCTTCGTGCATATAAGCAGTAAAACGGGCCGTCAACTCTCCAATTGATTCACCATTTTCAAGTGCGCGTTTTATAATTTTGTCGTCAATATCCGTAATGTTACGCACGTAAGTGACGTCAAATCCCGACGTTTTCAACCAGCGATAAACAACATCAAATGCCATCATCATCCTAGCATGTCCAATATGACAATAATCGTATATAGTCATGCCGCAAACATACATTTTCACTTTACCTGGAGTAATTGGCACAAATGTTTGTTTTTCACGTGCTAACGTG
>CAZMPS010000127.1:0-5626 GCA_964568305.1 uncultured Burkholderiaceae bacterium | reverse complement strand
ATGCTGGGTTAATCAAAAAACCAGCAAAATCGTCACAAATCGTTACACGAAATGCAACTCCTTGCCGTTGGCCTCAATCACACGACTGCGCCTCTTTCCTTGCGCGAGAAAGTCGTCTTTTCGCCCACAAAAATTGCCGATGCAGTCACTGCTGCGCGCGCATGGATGGGGCGGGTGGATGGCGCAGGTTTACATGATGAAGCGGCGATTCTTTCTACCTGCAACCGCACTGAAGTGTATTGCGCCAGCCAAGCGCATAATCCTGTTGATGCAGTAGCGCATTTTTTAGCTGATTATCATCAACTACCTTACGCACAATTGCGCCCGCATCTCTACCTGTTATCGCAAGATAACGCCGTGCGCCATACTTTCCGCGTGGCTTCTGGCCTGGATTCTATGGTATTGGGCGAACCACAAATTCTAGGACAAATGAAAGACGCCATGCGCCAAGCCGATGCGGCGGGTGGTTTAGGCACGTATTTGCATCAAATGTTTCAACGTACCTTCGCTGTTGCCAAAGAAGTACGCAGCACGACAGAAATCGGTAGCCACAGTGTTTCCATGGCGGCGGCGGCAGTGCGTTTGTCGCAACGCATTTTTGATACGCTGACCGAGCAACACGTGCTCCTGATAGGAGCGGGTGAAATGATCGAATTATGCGCTACGCATTTCGCGGCGCAACATCCCAAATCCATCACCATAGCCAATCGCACATTGGAGCGAGGCGAAGCCCTGGCTCAACGCCTCAATGGCCGCGCCATCCGATTAGCAGATTTGCCAGAACAATTGAGTAAATTTGACGTTGTAATCTCCTGTACTGCGTCTTCATTACCCATCATTGGCCTGGGCTTGGTTGAACGTGTTATCAAAATACGACGCCACAAACCCATTTTTATGGTCGATTTAGCCGTCCCACGTGATATCGAAGCTGAAATTGGCCAACTTGATGATGTTTTTTTACATACTGTCGACGACCTTGGTGCGGTAGTCCAAAGTGGCATTGAGAATCGCCAAGCGGCCGTGTTACAAGCACAAGCAATTATTGAAAACCGCGTGCAATCCTTTATGCAATGGCTGGACGATCGCGCAATTGTTCCGCTAATACAGGGTTTGCACGAAAGCAGTGAAACCATGCGCCTTGCGGAACTCGAGCGCGCAAAAAAAATGCTGGCCAGAGGCGATGACATCGACGCAGTACTAGACGCACTGTCAAAAGGCCTGATCGCAAAATTTCTCCATAGCCCTCAACAAGCTTTGCATCAAGCGCACGGAGAAGAGCGCGCCCAGTTGATTGCCACGCTACCGCAATTATTCCGTACTCAGCGTTAATAATCGTTTTAATTTACATTACGTTGTTTTCATTGTTTTCGTTGTTTTCGTTATTTCACGTATTCACCTACTTAGACTTAGGAAGAAACGTAGTTTCGTTAACTTCGCCACTTTATATTTAAGAACATCCAACATCCATGAAACCTTCTATGCTGGCCAGACTGGATCAATTAGCCAATCGTCTGGTCGAAATTAACTCCCTATTGATGCAAGAAGATATTGCTTCGAACATGGATCAATATCGCAAATTGACACGCGAGCATGCGGAGATCAATCCTTTGGTCACGCTATATACCAGCTATCAACAAGCGAATGAAGATATCCAGGCCGGGCAAGAAATGCTGGCTGATCCAGAAATGAAAGAATTCGCGCAAGAAGAAATCGCCAATGCCAATGCCCGTATGGAAGAATTAGCGCTAGATCTGCAAAAAATGCTACTACCCAAAGATGCTAATGACGAGCGCAATATTTTTCTAGAAATCCGGGCCGGTACCGGCGGCGACGAATCCGCTCTCTTTGCCGGTGACTTGCTGCGCATGTACACCCGTTTTGCTGAACGCAACCGGTGGCAAATCGAAATGGTGTCAGAATCGCCCTCTGAAATCGGTGGCTACAAGGAGGTCATCATCCGCATTTTGGGTCAAGGCGTGTATTCCAAGCTCAAATTTGAATCCGGCGGCCATCGGGTGCAACGCGTACCTGCCACAGAAACCCAGGGGCGTATCCACACTTCAGCCTGCACCGTTGCGATCATGCCAGAAGCAGATGAAATCGATGACGTCCATATCAATCCGGCCGATTTACGCATTGATACCTATCGCGCTTCCGGTGCGGGCGGGCAACACATTAACAAAACCGATTCCGCCGTGCGAATCACCCACATCCCAAGCGGCATCGTGGTTGAGTGCCAAGATGATCGCAGTCAGCATAAAAACAAGGCTTCTGCCTTAAAAGTATTAGCAGCGCGTATCAAAGACGTGCAGTTACGTGAACAGCAAGCCAGCCAGGCCGCCACGCGTAAAAGCCTGATCGGCTCTGGCGACCGCAGTGAGCGAATACGGACTTACAACTTTCCCCAAGGCCGTATGACAGATCACCGCATCAATTTAACGCTGTATAAGCTGGATTTCATCATGGATGGTGAGTTGCAAGAGTTAACCAATGCGCTAGCAGCCGAGCATCAAGCAGAATTGCTAGCGGCATTGGCAGATAGTATGTAGACGGCTGTTTGAGTATTTTTAATGCTTTATTGACTTGGATGATATTGACGATGAAATCACGTACTTTGCTTATTCTAAGCGCTGTTTCCTGCATTGGTCTCCTATCTTTTGCTTTGTACCTGCAACATTTCAAAGACATGCAACCCTGCCCACTTTGTGTGTTGCAACGCTACGCTTACCTTGTGATTGCGATTGCCAGTTTAATCGGTGCAATCAGTAATAAGCCCAAACTGGGCGCAGGGTTGGGCTTAATCGGCGGTTTGGCAGGTGCTGGCACTGCTGGTTACCATTTGTGGGTGCAAGCGCATCCCGCCGTTTCATGCGGCCGTGATCCGCTGGAGGCCGCCCTGAATCAGCTTTTCACAGCGCAATGGCTACCCTCCATGTTCAAAGCCGATGGCATGTGCACCTCGGCGTATGATCCGATTCTCGGCTTATCCATCGTGCAATGGTCGATGGCATGGTTCACTGGTTTGACCTTAGTGCTGATTTTTATTGCATTCCGTCGCCGCACTTAATGCATATTTCCCTACCCGCTATATCAGCTGGCATCTGTGTCGATGCGCTGCAAAAACACTTGATCCGCGATTTGCAGCCAACAATTGGCTTGGATGTGCTGGAAATCCGTATTTTGCTATGCCACGCGCTGGCTTTGTCACGCATCCAATTGATCACGCAGTCGGAACGTGTTCTCAACGTGGAAGAGTCGCAACGACTCACTACGCTGCTGCAACGTCGTATCAACGGTGAGCCAATTGCCTACATCACCGGGCAAAAAGAGTTTTACAGCCTAACCTTACAAGTCACGCCTGATGTGTTGATCCCCCGTCCAGAGACTGAATTGCTGGTCGAGTTAGCACTACAACATTTACCCCAAAACGGCAGCGTGCTGGATATGGGTACCGGCTCTGGTGCCATCGCTATTGCAATCGCCCACACCCGCCCCGACGTGCGCGTGGTGGCATTAGACATCAGCCAGCAGGCATTGGCGGTTGCGCAGAGTAATGCGATGCGTCATCAGGTTCATATCCATTTTTTACAAAGCGATTGGTATAGCGCATTGGACCAACTAAGACTAAACAAACCACCATTTGATCAAACATTTGATCTTATTTTGGCCAATCCTCCATACATTGCCGAGCAAGATGTGCACTTATCACAAGGTGATTTACGTTTTGAACCCCGTCATGCGCTAACGGACCATGCCGATGGGTTAACGGCCTTACGCATCATTAGTCAAGGCGCGCAGCGCTATCTAAAAACGGGAGGGCAATTATTGATGGAGCATGGTTATGACCAAGCTGCGGCGGTACGTACTTTGTTACAGCAAGAAAATTTCCACACCGTTCAAAGCTGGCGCGATTTGGCTGGCATCGAACGTGTCAGCGGCGGTGTAAAAAGTAAAGCAGAAGAGGCAAGGAATGCATCATGAATCACAAAAATGACAACCTATTGCGCGATCGTCTGAGACTGATTAGCAATGAAGCACCCGACTTGCTACACCAAGGTTTACGCGGCATAGAAAGAGAAACGTTGCGCGTGACGTCGCAAGGTGAGCTGGCACGCACTCAACATCCCCGGGCACTGGGTTCCGCCTTAACCCATCCACAAATCACCACCGATTATGCTGAAACTTTGCTGGAATTCATCACCCCAGCCCAGCCCGATATCGCCACTGCGCTTGAGCAACTAGGTGCCTCACATCGCTTTAGCGCTGCCATATTGCAAAGCCAGGATGAATATTTTTGGAGCAATTCCATGCCCTGCGTCTTACCAGATGAAAAAGACATTGCTATTGGCTGGTATGGCACGTCTCACTTGGGAATGCTGAAACACGTCTACCGGCGCGGCTTAGCATTGCGCTATGGTAAAACCATGCAATGCATCGCTGGTATTCATTACAACTTTTCTCTTTCTGAAGATTTGTGGCGCTTATTGCAGAAAATCGAAGGCAAGGCAGGATCATCGCAAGATTTTCAATCGGAAAGCTATATCGCGCTGATCCGCAATTTCCGCCGTTATAGCTGGTTATTGATGGTGTTATTTGGTGCTTCACCTGCTGTATCCACCAATTTCTTGCGCGATCAACCACATCAACTGCAACAATTTTCTGCGGATACACTGTATTTGCCCTACGCCACCAGTTTACGTATGAGTGATTTGGGCTATCAAAGTCCTGCGCAGGCAGGCTTGACACCGCATTACAACAATCTTGCTGCTTATCTGCAAAGTTTATCGAATGCGGTCAGCCAACCTTATCCTCCATACGCTGAAATAGGAACGCGGCGCAAAAGTAGCGATGATGGGGCAGAAGATGAATGGCAACAACTCAATACCAATATTCTACAAATTGAAAATGAGTATTACTCGCCCATTCGCCCCAAACGCGTGATCCAACGTTGCGAGCGCCCGATTCATGCACTGGCGACGCGAGGGGTACAGTACATTGAGGTGCGCTGCATGGATATTGATCCGTTTGAGGCATGCGGTATCAGCTTAGAAACCGCACGTTTTCTGGATGCTTTCTTACATTTTTGTGCCTTCGATGCCAGCCCATTAACCAGTGATCAAGAAGGAAAAGAAAATACAGAAAACTTTAAACATGCCGTGCGGGAAGGGCGCCGACCTGGTTTGATGCTGCAACGAGATGGCAAGAGTATTTCATTACAAGACTGGGGTTTGGAATTGCTGGACCGCATCAACACAGTTGCTCAAGTGCTAGACGCAGGGCGCACTGATCAAGCGCACACGCATACTTTGGCCGCACAACGTCAAAAACTCTCCAACCCGGAATTGACCCCATCAGCACGTGTATTGGCTAGCTTGCGTCGATATGACAATTCCTTTACCAATTTTGCACTACATCAAAGTAAAACCCACACCGCTAATTTCCGTTTACACCCATTAAGCGCAACAAAAATGGCTAACTTTGCCACGATGGCCCAATACTCTTTAGAAGAACAAGAAGAAATGGAACGTTCAAAAAACGGGGATTTTGCGCAATTTGTTGAGAAATATAACAAGTTACCTTTGTAATTTTTTGTCAAAATATTTCCACAACACATCGTGGTTGACCC